>JADFYT010000418.1 GCA_015232935.1 Desulfamplus sp. | reverse complement strand
GACGGTGAGGAGTTCATTTATGTTCTGGACGGTATTGCAGAGCTTAAAATAGGTGAGGAAACTTATGATCTTGCCCCGGGGGACAGTGTATATTATCTATCCACAACCCCGCATCTGATCAAGGCCAAAGAGGGAAAGTCAACAATTTTAGCAGTTCTCTACGAGTAAGCGGGCGATAATCAGCAATCTTCTCAGGGTTAAATAACAGACTGAAATCACAAAGGGAGATATAATCATGGCAAAGTGCCTGTGGAAGCCATCTGAAGAGAGAATCAGACAGACAAATATGTACAGGTTCATGCAGACGGTCAACGAAAAATATGGAAAAACACTTTCTGATTACGATGGGCTTTATCAATGGTCTATTGAAAATCTTGAACAGTTCTGGGCACTGATGTGGGATTTTGCCAAAATCCGTGCGTCCAGATCTTTTGACCGTGTTATTGATGACTCCCAAAAGATGCCGGGAGCCAAATGGTTTGAGGGCTCGATGCTCAATTTTGCAGAGAATCTCTTAAAATTCAGAAATGACAATATTGCCCTTGTTTTCCGTGGTGAAGACCAGATAAGAAGGACTCTTACCTATAAACAGCTCTATGACGAGACCTCAAGAGTTGCCCAGGCTTTAAGAAATGCAGGCATAAAGCCAGGCGACAGGGTGGTAGGATTTGTCCCCAACATGCCGGAATCAATCATAGCTATGCTCGCGGCCACAAGCATAGGGGCTGTCTGGTCATCATGCTCGCCTGATTTTGGCATCAAGGGAGTGCTTGACAGATTTGGCCAGACAAAACCAAGAGTTTTGTTCACGGCTGACGGCTATTTTTTCAAGGGAAAGCCAATGGACAGCCTGGAAAAGATCTCAGGCATCATAAAAGAGCTGCCCTCCATTGAAAAGGTGGTTGTAATTCCTTATATAAAGGAAGACCCATATATAAAATCTATCCCCAATGCCGTGCTTTTAGACAGATTCAAGGTATCTCGTGCCGGTGAAATAGAGTTTGAACAGCTCCCGTTTGACCATCCCCTTTATATTATGTACTCCTCAGGAACCACAGGACTTCCAAAATGCATGGTGCAAAGTGCGGGCGGGGTGCTTATGCACCAGATCAAGGAGCTTATGCTCCATACAGATCTAAAGGAAGAGGATACCATATTCTACTTTACAACCTGCGGATGGATGATGTGGAACTGGCTTGTCACATCCCTTTCTGTCGGTGCGACACTTGTTCTTTTTGACGGCAACCCGTTTCATCCTGCTCCTGATGCTCTGTGGCAGATGGCTCAGGACGAAAAGATTACAGTTTTCGGAACCAGTGCGGGCTATATTGCCGCCCTTAAAAATGCAGGTGTAAAGCCGTGCGAGCAGTTCAACCTTGCCAGCATGAAAGCTCTTTTATCAACAGGCTCGCCTCTTTCAAAAGAGGATTTTGAGTTTATATATGACAAGATAAAATCCGATATTCAGCTTGCCTCAATCTCCGGGGGTTCCGATCTTAATGGCTGCTTTGCCCTTGGCAATCCCATGGGGCCTGTCTATTCAGGAGAGCTTCAGTGTCGCGGCCTTGCCATGAAGGTCTTTGCGTATGGTGAGGATGGAAAGCCCGTAGTTGGTCAGCAGGCCGAACTTGTCTGCACAGCACCCTTCCCTTCCATGCCCATCTATTTCTGGAATGATGAGGATGGATCACGCTATCATGCCGCATACTTTGACAGATACCCTGGAGTCTGGACTCACGGAGATTTCATCGAGGTGACAGAGCGGGGAGGAGTTATAATGTATGGCCGATCCGATGCCACACTCAATCCCGGCGGAGTAAGAATAGGTACTGCCGAGATATATCGCCGCATGGAGCAAATGCAGGAGATTTCGGACAGTGTTGTGGTCGGCCAGAACTGGAATAATGATGTCAGGGTTATCCTCTTTGTCACAATGGCTTCCGGATTTGAACTAAATGACGAGATCAGGAACAAAATAAGAAAAGACATACGCACACACGCTTCTCCTCGCCATGTGCCGGCAAAGATAATTCAGGTTCCTGATATTCCCTATACGCTAAACATGAAAAAGGTT
Source organism: Desulfamplus sp. (assembly GCA_015232935.1). Taxonomy (GTDB): domain Bacteria; phylum Desulfobacterota; class Desulfobacteria; order Desulfobacterales; family Desulfobacteraceae; genus Desulfamplus. The sequence goes on along the minus strand of JADFYT010000418.1, from coordinate 351 downwards.
GAGCTTGCGGTCAAAAACATGATTCACGGTAAAGAGGTCAAAAACAGGGATGCCTTGAAAAACCCTCAGGCTCTTGACTTTTTTGGAAATATTGAAGAGCTTGACTCCTGATCTTTTTTGCCGGTATTTGTGGATTCAAGATTTTTTGTATTTATTTATACAGTCCTGTCAAAGTATGATAAGAAAACATATTAAAACAGACAGAAATCACAAACAAAAATCAAAATACCGGCAAACCTGTTCTCCGAACCAGGATATTTTTTAATAACCTGGCATCCTTCATATCATCTCAAAAGCAGTTTGCATTTTTCTGATAAAATCCCCTGAAAATGGGAATGAGGTTACGGAAAG
>JADFYT010000417.1 GCA_015232935.1 Desulfamplus sp. | reverse complement strand
TACGGAAATGACACTGAAACCGCAATGAGAAGTCCTCAGATTGAGACCATTGTAGCCCAGCACCCATGGCTTGAAAATGACTGCCTTTATGCTGATATTATCCTGCCGGCCAATACATTCATGGAAGTTGATGATATTCTTACCAACATCCGCCAGGGTACACAGCAGCCAAATATAATGCTTGCGGACAAGGCAATTGAACCGATTGGTGAATCAAAAAGCGATTTTGAAGTCGTGCTTGAAATTGGAAAACAGTTCGAGGGCATGGAGGAGAAACTGACAGAAGGCAAGACAATTTTTGATATGCAGAAGAAAATCTGGGAATATATGGGCGGTGAAAAACTTGTCACCTGGGAGCAGCTTCAGGAAAAAAGATACTGGATATACAATACAGCTCCTGATTGGGAAGATGACCCTCCAGGATTCAGAAATTTTTACAATAATCCTGTAAAATATCCTCTTGGAACTCCTTCTGGCAAACTTGAATTCTACTCTGAAAGCCTTGCAAAGGCATTTCCGGATGATGACGAAAGGCCACCGATCCCCAAATGGATCGAAAAAAGTGCTCTTCACGACGAGCGGCTCTCAAGCCACAGAGCCAAAATGTTCCCCATGCTGCTTATGTCCAACCACGGAAGATGGAGAGTTCATGCACAGTGTGACGACATCACCTGGACAAGAGAGGCACCGACCTGTAAAGTTATGGGGCCTGACGGCTACAAGTATGAACCTGTCTGGATACATCCAGCAGAGGCGGAGAAACGGGGAATCAAAAGCGGTGACATTGTAAAGGTGTTTAACGAGCGTGGTATTGTACTGTGCGGAGCTTACGTAACTGAACGAATCCGCCCAGGAGTTATTTCTGTTGACCACGGAGCACGCCACGATCCAATCAAGACAGGTGAAATTGAAAGAGGGGGGGCAATCAACACCATATCTCCTGGTGCCATAACATCCAAGAACTGTGTGGGCAATGTTGTACAAGGATATCTTGTAGATGTCCAAAGGGTTACCGGCATTGAGATGGACAAGTGGAGAAATGATCATCCTGAAGCATTTGCAAGAAAATACGATCATGCGTCAGGGCTTCGTTTTGATGCATGGGTTGTTGGTGGTGATAAATAGTTGCTTGATTGATCATGATATATACTTGATTGTTCATGATATATAAAGGCTGTGCGGGTTTAAGAGATACTGATAGCTGCACAGGCCGTGCAAGGAGATAAAAAATAATAATGAAAGCATTTTATATTGATCTGTCTGTATGTAATGGCTGCTACTGCTGCCAGATTGCCTGCAAGGATGAGCATGTTGCAAATGACTGGAGCCCATACGCAAAACCACAACCTGACACAGGACAGTTCTGGATAGGGCTTACTGAACTGGTAAGAGGCCAGGTGCCAAAAGTCAAGGTGACCTACATCCCGAAACTGTGCAACCACTGCGATGACGCACCATGCATTGAACAGTGCAAATTTGACGCGATATCCAAACGGGATGACGGCATTGTTCTTATAAATCCAGATAAATGTACCGGATGCAAGCTGTGTCGGGACACCTGTCCACACAATGCCATATTTTTCAACGAAAATCTGAACATTGCCCAGAAGTGTACCGGATGCACCCATCTTTTGGATAACGATGACGAGTGGACAGTGCCAAGATGCGTGGATCAGTGCCCCACAGACGCATTAAGGTTTGGCGAAGAGAATGACTTTAAGGACTTTATCGCCAAAGCTCAATTTATCAACCCTGAGGCTGGAACAAAATCAAGGGTTTATTACAGGAACCTGCCAAAAAAATTCATTGGCGGAACCTTGTATGATCCGGTTGAAAAAGAGGTTATTATCGGTGCCGCCTGTACACTGAAGGATGACCTGTCGGGCGAAGTTTTCAATGCAACCACTGATGCTTTTGGAGATTTCTGGTTTCATGACCTTAAGGATGACCGAACCTTTACCCTTACAATGGATAAGGATGGAAAACACAAAACCATAAGTAATATTGTGACAGACAAGGATTTGAGCCTGGGTGATATTCCGATGAATCTTTAAGGTGGCTGTCTGAATCAGGATAACGGCCATACCCTGATGGATGCGACGAAAAATGAAAGTCTTGACCTGTCTCGATAGACTTTCACATAAAAAGGATGGGCAGGATATATTTATCCTTGCTATCCTGCAAATCCTGACCATCCTGATTCGGGCAACACAACTCGTATAACGACACAACTGGTATAAAACCCGAGATGTCAACACTATAGCATTATATTCTTGTAGGTTCTTGCACCTACAAATGTGTGGCAAACATCCCTACAAAACCCTCCCCGATCACCTACGTCAAAAATCCGCTTTTCACCGATTGCATAAGACTCTTAACTCTAATAAAGATAAATCTGCAAAATAATTCTTTGCGGTTTTTTTACAGC
>JADFYT010000416.1 GCA_015232935.1 Desulfamplus sp. | reverse complement strand
CTGTGTTTCCTGGTACATAAGCTGTACCAAATCCTGCCTTTACTGCCAGGCGGGCAAGCCTTCTTGAACCCCATCCCGCAATACCTGAGGCCAACCTGCCTGTCATGGGTGATGTGATGATATCGAGCATCGGGGCTACAAGAACGGCTTTTTTTATGTTTTCATAATTGCGGTATTGCCCCAGAAACCTTAAGGCTATGTGTCCTCCCATTGAATGTGCCATAATTATGACAGGTTGCTTTAATGGTAAAACATAAAGATTACAGAACAGATCAAGATCGTCCAGATAGTCCTGAAAATCCCTGACATAACCTTTATCACGATCTGGCAACTCCCGTACTGACAAACCCTGGCCTCTCCAGTCCAGACTCAATACATGGTAACCCATACAAGAAAGCCTTGATGCCACTGGTTTGTATTTTTCCATGAATTCACTCCTGCCGTTCAAAAGAAGAATAATACCCATTGACTTTGAATCAGCTCGATGCGGCTTCATCTCTCCCCAGCGTATCCTGTAATTGTCTTTTGAAGTGAAAAAATTGAAATCAAACTCTTGAATAGTATTGTCATGTTCAATGGTATGGTCGCTTTTTTTTATCAAAACATATCTCCTGCACGTTCTTTTTTTCGGTTGATTTCCATAACTATCTGGACTAATCTGAGTTAATATTCTATCCGGTTATCTGGAAAGCTATATAAATTCAGAGACTATTATTTCACTGAAGAAAAAAAATCAATACGGATTATATTTAAGTCCGGTCCGGCTGTGTGTCACTCATCATCATTTTTGATGAGTGGCAAAGACGGGAGGAAAATTGAAAAATGGAATTTAACGATGATGACAAATTGAGCCAGTTTTTAAAAATAAGCGATGAGTTGAATCACATCAAAGATATTGATTCTCTTCTTGATACAATACTTTACAAAACACGGCGACTGACAAACGCAGATGCCGGCTCTATTTTTCTGCTGGAAAACCAGGAGCTGACCTTCAGCTATGTCCAGAATGACACATTGCGAAAAAAGGATCCTCTGAACAACAAGCAGATATATTCCAGCTTCTCGATTCCTGTGAACGAAAAATCCATTGCGGGCTATGTAGCTCTCAAAGGACAATCTGTGAGCATTGATGATGTTCACAAGCTCGATGACAGTGTGCCATATTCGTTTAACAGCAGCTTTGACGAAATAGCCGGATACTCAACACACTCCATGATGACCATTCCCCTCATCACAACCAGAGCCCAGCTAATCGGGGTCATGCAGATCATAAACTCCAGGGATGAGTCTGGCAAGCATGTCCCTTTTAAATCATCTGACGAGCATTATCTCAATTTTTTTGCGGGCAGTGCGACATCTGCCATTGAAAAAGCCAAAATGACCCGTGAAATGATATTGAGAATGATCAAAATGGCCGAACTCCGTGATCCTAAAGAGACGGGTTCACATGTTAACAGGGTAGGCTCATATTCTATAGAAATTTTTCAAAAATGGGCGGAAATGAAGGGACTCAGATACAAGGATATAAAAAATTACAAGGATATATTAAGAATTGCGGCAATGCTTCATGATGTGGGCAAAGTTGCTATTTCTGACATTATTCTTAAAAAACCGGCAAGGCTCAATGATGATGAATTCAAAATAATGAAAACACATTCCTATCAAGGTGCAAAGCTGTTTCATGGCAATGTTTCTGACCTGGATGCTCTCTCTTTTGATATTGCATATACTCACCATGAAAGATGGGATGGCAGAGGTTATCCAAGGCGGTTGAAGGGGGAAGATATACCATTGGCAGGCCGCATTGTCGCTCTGGCAGATGTGTACGACGCATTGATCTCCGCAAGAGTCTACAAGCCGGCATGGGAGGAGACCGAGGTTATTTCCCTGCTTGAAGACGAGGCCGGACGCCACTTTGATCCTGATCTGGTAGAGATTTTTCTATCCATATATGACGTGATTACGGCCATAAGAAACAAATTTCCTGATAAGGAGTAGTCATGCCCGTCAAAAACAAGGATAGTCATGAATTCATACATAAATATAAAGGTTTTGGTGCATTCGGGATGGACAGGGAGACTGACGAGCAGACCATCATGTTCTATCTTCAAAAATTCTCTGAAGATCAATTTATGAAAGCCTTTATTCCAAAACTTGAGGACAGTGAACTTGAGGATATTTATGAATTTATACATAAATTCCTTAAAAAATATTTTTCAGAAGATGAGTACCACGCTATTTTTCTCAAGGACAGATGATATATCAATGATCCTTAGGTTATTTGCGGGGAATCCTTCATTTGCCGGTTTACACTTTTTGTAGCCGTATCCCCATTTTTCGGAATTTCTCTCAAAAAAGTGCAAACTACCTTTGTGGGCGATGCCAAGGATGCCATTTACAGAAAGGATTTTACCATTGACATGCACGGATT
>JADFYT010000415.1 GCA_015232935.1 Desulfamplus sp. | reverse complement strand
AGCAGGTTGTTTCAAGCGACGCGACTCTTCTTATCCTTGGTGAAACAGGAGTGGGCAAGGAGCATCTTGCAAAAGCTATCCACGCCGAAGGCCCGCGCTCTAATGGCCCTTTTATTGCTGTCAATACGGCAGCTCTTCCGGAGCAGCTTCTGGAAACAGAGCTTTTCGGCCATGAACAGGGTGCGTTTACCGGAGCCATCCGTGCCCGCCGCGGAGCATTTGAACTTGCCCACAACGGTACCATCTTTCTTGACGAGATAGGGGATATGCCTCTGCATCTGCAAACCAAACTGCTTCGGGTTCTTCAGGATTATGAATTTGTACCGATTGGTGGCGAAGAGCCAATATGGGTGGATGTACGGGTCATTGCCGCAACCAACAAGGATCTTGAAAAGGAGATTGAGCTGGGCAGGTTCCGAAGAGATCTCTTTTACAGGATAAGCGTGGTATCTCTGACAATCCCTCCCCTTTGCCGCAGAAGAGAGGATATTCCAGCCATGATACGAAATTTTATCTCCTATTACCGCAAAAAGATCGGCAGAGATGTGATCGGGATATCAGAAGAGGCTATTCAGCTTATGAGCCGTTATGTCTGGCCTGGTAATGTAAGGGAGCTTATGAATGTCATAGAGAGGGCTATGCTCCTTTGCAGAACAGATACCATCAACCCTGAAGACCTTCCGGAAAGTATATTTAACCCGCCCGGCGAGTTCAATCTCATTCCCGTTGAGAACCAGATTCTTAACACGGCATCATGGGAAAACAAGACTTTGCCCGAGGTTACCGCTGAAATTATAAATCATGTTGAACGTATCTATATCGAGATGGTACTTAAAAAGGTGAACGGCAGGGTTGGCAAGGCTGCAAAAGTATCAGGCATTCATCCAAGGGGTCTTTACAACAAGATGAGACTGCTTGGTATCCGGAAAGAGGATTTTAAAAAGTAATATATATCCAGGAGAATATATTATGGAAGATCACAAATGGCGTGTATTGGTTGTGGATGATGAACCAAATAATCTTCATCTGATGCGTAATATTCTTGCCGAAGAGTACCACTTGTCCTTTGCAATTAACGGAATTAACGCTCTGGAGGTGGTAAGGAAAGTGATGCCCGATATTATCCTGATGGATATCATGATGCCTCATATGGATGGTTATGAAGCCTGCAGAATGATCAAGGCGGATGAGACTATCGCAGATATACCCGTAATATTTATCACCGCGATGTCTGAAGATGAAGACGAGAGCCACGGCTTTGAGGTAGGAGGGGTGGATTATATTACCAAACCTGTGTCCAAGTCTATTGTAAGGGCAAGAGTAGCAACCCATCTTGCCCTCCATGACCAGAAGGTTGCCTGTGAAAAGAGGGTGCTTGAACGTACCGCCGAACTTGAGTCAAGTCAACGTGCAGCCATATTCATGCTTGGAGAGGCGGGAGATTACAATGATACTGACACCGGTGTTCACATATGGCGGATGGCAGCATATTCCTGTGCTGTAGCTCGTTGCAGGGGATGGAGCGTTGAACGGGCTGCAATGCTTGAACTTGCAGCCCCAATGCATGATATCGGCAAGGTTGGCATACCAGATGCCATACTCAAGAAACCTGGAGCACTTTCTGGAGATGAGTGGAAAATCATGAAAACTCACCCCAAAATCGGGCACAGCATTCTGTCAAAATCCAACACCGCCCTGTTTGAAATGGCATCGGATGTAGCCATGTTTCACCATGAAAAATGGAACGGTGCGGGTTATCCAAGGCTTCTTAAAGGAGAGGGTATCCCCGAATCCGCAAGGGTTGTCGCTGTTGCAGATGTTTTTGATGCCTTGACAATGAAACGCCCTTACAAGGACGCATGGCCTGTTGAGCGGGCTTTTGAGGAGATAGCAAATAATTCAGGAAGTCATTTTGACCCTGACATCGTTAAGTGCTTTCTGAATATAGAAGAAGAAATAAGGCAGATAAAAAAAATGTGGGATCACAGGGAAGAGTCCGGAACCAGAATCTCTGACCGTTTCAAAAACAGATTCTCGGATCATTTTTGATTCCGTTCTTCGGTATAATTCACTGTTGCTATAGTTTTCCAGTTAATTAAATTGGCGGAGATGCGTAAACATTCGGCTTACTCTTGACTTGCTGAAAAGTGCATATATTGTTTTTCATAAAAGTTTGTAGCAATCAATCTTTTTTTGATGTGTTTATGGTTTAGCCCCATGCAAACGTTCTGCACAATATCACCCTCATCAGCAATCACGGAAACAACAGTCAAGGTAGTTGAACTGTTTGATCAGCCTTCTGATCAGATACTTGTATCATCAAAAGAGTTCAATGAGCTCAAAAGTTCTGCAGGCTACTGGAAAAGTATGCATGAGAAAGCTCTGGCACGAGATAAGCTGTTAAAACAGAAAGTAAAGGAACTGGACTGCT
>JADFYT010000414.1 GCA_015232935.1 Desulfamplus sp. | reverse complement strand
CACGCCTTGAGCCGTAGGAGTTGAAGTTCTCATGAGTTATGCCGTGTGACTGAAGATATCCGCCTGCCGGATAATCCTTTGGAATCGCACCTGCCGGAGATATATGGTCTGTGGTGATGGAGTCACCAAGCATCAGAAGAGGTCTTGCGTTTTCAATATCACCCGGCAAGGAGGGATTCTTTGTGAATCCTTCAAAAAATGGAGGCCTTCTTATATACAGTGAATCTTTATCCCACTCAAAGGTTTTGCTCTCGGCAACATCAAGTTGCTCCCAGAGTTTGTCCCCTTTAAATATGGCTTCGTACTGGTCTGAAAAATACTGCTGTATAACATGCTCCGACACAAGTTTTGCGATCTCGTTTTCAGACGGGAAAATATCTTTAAGGTAAACAGGTTTTTTTGCAGTATTTGAATATCCAATGGGTTCTGTCTCAAAATCGATATCCATTCGTCCTGCCAGTGCGTAAACGACAACAAGAATCGGAGACATAAGATAGTTTGTCTTTGTGCTTTGATGTACCCTTGCCTCAAAGTTTCTGTTGCCGGAAAGTACGGAGGCTACTTTAAGGTCATTGTCTTTTATAGCCTTTTCCACGCCTGGATACAAGGGGCCGCTGTTGCCGATACAGGTCATGCAGCCAAAGCCCGCTGTGTGGAATCCAAGTTTTTCAAGATATGGCATAAGTCCTGACGCCTCAAGATAGTCAATCACCACCTTGGAACCAGGAGACAAGGAGGTCTTTACAAAAAAAGGAACCTCAAGGCCAAGTTCAACCGCTTTTTTGGCGGCAAGCCCGGCACCTATCATTACACTTGGGTTGGATGTGTTTGTGCAGGATGTGATGGCGGCAATGACCACACTTCCATTTGTAATCGAAAGTTCATTGTTGTCTGTAATGGAGAGTTCATTATTTTCACAGGTTTCATTCACAGGGTCTATTTTTACCACCGGATTTGTGCCGGATTTAAACTCCTTGACAAAAGAGTCCTTAACATCGGCAAGACAGATTCTGTCCTGAGGTCTGTAGGGGCCTGCAACAGAAGGTTTTATATCAGACAGATCAACATGAACGGTTCTGGTAAATTCGATATTCTCCTCTCCTGTTGAATACAAGGAGCACTCCTTGCAATATGTCTCGACTCGTTGAGTCAGATGAGATCTGCCGGTCATGGAAAGATATGAGATTGTATTGTTATCAACCGGAAAAAAACCAACTGTTGCACCGTATTCAGGGGACATATTGGCAATAGTTGCCCTGTCAGTCAAAGAGAGGTTTTTCATGCCAGGCCCAGTGAACTCCACAAATTTTTCCACCACATTCTCTTTTCTTAAAATATGGGTTATGTGCAGAACAATATCAGTTGCCGTGACACCAGAAACTGGTTCTCCAACAAGATTTACCCCTATAACTTCCGGCAGAGTCATAAAATAGGGCTGCCCCAGCATGACGGCCTCAGCCTCGATACCGCCAACTCCCCAGCCAAGAACCCCAAGTCCGTTGATCATTGTAGTGTGGGAATCCGTACCTACCAAGGTATCCGGAAAGGCAATGTTGCCATCATCACTGTTCTGACTGCTTACCACCTGGGCAAGATACTCAAGGTTAACCTGATGACATATGCCAGAACCGGGAGGAACTACCCTGAAGTTATCAAAGCTTTTTTGTGCCCATTTAAGAAGACTGTAGCGCTCAATATTTCGTTTGTATTCCATATCAACATTGAGTTGTGCGGCATTCTCTGTTCCGTAAAAATCGACCTGCACAGAGTGGTCAACGACAAGATCAACAGGAACAAGGGGATTGATCTTTTCCGGATCTCCTCCGGTCTCCATAACCGCGTCCCGCATGGCAGCAAGGTCAACTACTGCCGGAACTCCTGTAAAATCCTGCATCAATACCCTTGCTGGATGAAAAGGGATCATGACCGACTCGTCAGGGGCATGACGTCCCCAGTTCAGAACATTAACCACATCCTGTTCCTTTACAATATCCCCATCCAGATTCCGCAGAAGGTTCTCAAGCAGTATCCTTATGGAAAAAGGTAATCTTTCTATATCTGCAATGCTTTTATGCTCAAGCATCGAGATATTGCAAACTGTGTATGATTCTCCATTAATATTGAGTACTTTTCTGCATTCAGGAAGGCTCATTATAATTTATTCCTTTACCTTTGTAATATAAAAATGGTTTTAAATCTGGTATATTTTGTTTTTAAGGGTTGAAGCTCCAAAATCTTCTTTGCCAGATTCAGGTATCGCAAACCTGACAAAGAAAATATTAATATCAGATCAACCAACTATTTCTATGCTGTTGAAAAAATATGCGATCTCAAAGGCAGCGGTTGCCGGTGCATCAGAACCGTGAACAACATTTTTCTCGATATCAGTTGCGAAATCTCTTCTTATAGTACCCTCTTCTGCTTCTTTAAAA
>JADFYT010000413.1 GCA_015232935.1 Desulfamplus sp. | reverse complement strand
TGCCTTCACCCAAGTCGATCAAGGATGGTTTTGACACATTGCTTGAGCTTGGGGCAATAACACTTGAAAAAATATCCACTCTCCCGAACAGTGAGGCAGTCAGGGATAAGAACAACCAAAAAACAGGTGGCAACAGACAGAGAAAAACTCACAGGAAATCCGGTAAAGGTTACATGCTTACTGAAAAAGGTGCGATTATGGCTCGTATTCCTGTTGATCCGAAGCTCTCCAGAATCCTGATTGAGGCAGATGAGCGGGGATGCCTTGAAGAGGCTGCCATTATTGCCTCGGCTCTGTCCATTTCCGATCCAAGACAAAGACCCCAGGACAAAGCCCGTCAGGCAGATCAGAAACACGCGTTATTTAAGGATCCCGCCTCGGATTTCATATCCTTGCTCAATATCTGGAATGCGTGTCATGGTGCACAGACTATTCTTACGAGCCGCAGCAGTGCCAGAAAATTTTGCAAGGAGCATTATCTGTCTTTCAGGAGGATGAGAGAGTGGAGCGATATTCACCGGCAGATAATGTCGGTATTAAGAGAACATGGAATAACCGGTAAAAACAAAATCAGGTTTGCATCTGGTACAAAAAACTTGAAATCAAAGGAGTTTGATATTGGCGGAGAGTTTTACACAGAACTTCACAAGTCAATTTTAGCAGGATATCTTGGCAATATCGCCCATAAAAAGGAGAAGAATCTGTACCATGCTGCCAAGGGGCAAAAGGCCATGATCTTTCCTGGCTCCGGCATATTCGGCAAGGCAGGAAACTGGATAGTGGCAGCCGAATATGTAGAGACATCCCTTCTTTTTGCCCGCACCGCTGCTACCATTGACGTAGATTGGCTTGAGGAGCTTGGAAAGGATCTGCTAACCTTTGCCTGGTCATCTCCACACTGGGAAAAAAAGCGTGGAGAGGTGGTTGCAAAGGAGCAGGTATCACTTTTCGGGCTTGTGATTGTACAGGAGAGAACTGTAGCTTATGGAAAAATAAATCCTGTGGAAGCAGGAGAGATTTTTGTTCGCCATGCACTGGTTGAGGGTGAAATCAACATGAGATTTGCGTTTATGGATCACAACCAGAAGCTGATTGACGAGCTAAGGGAGCTGGAAGAGAAGACCCGTAAACGTGATATCCTTGTGACTGAAGAGGATATATATCTTTTTTACCAGAATCGCCTTGAACACGATTTTTACAACATAAGAACATTTGCAAAGTATCTGAAAGATAAAAAAGATGACTCTTTTTTGTGCATGACCATAGAGGATCTTCGTCAAAAATCTGTGGATGAAGAGCATCTTGCCGGATTTCCTGATACCATCAAACTTGGAGAGTCCATGTTTCGCCTGGAGTATGATTTCAAGCCAGGCTCTGAAACTGATGGCGTGACCATAAAGGTGCCTGCCGCGTCTGCCGGCCATCTGATCTCTTCCGGTCACTCTGTTCAATCCGGACAATCTGTTGAAGCTCAGGCTCAATCCTCCATAGACTGGCTGGTGCCTGGACTTTTTCTGGAGAAGATTACGGCACTTGTCAGAAATCTTCCCAAATCCCACCGTGTAAAGCTGCTTCCGGTGGCTGAAAAAGCTGATATTATCGTAAATAATATGAAAAACAGGGGACGTCCCCTGTTTTATGAACTAAGCTGTTTTGTAAAAGAGCGTTTCAATGCGGATATTCCGCCGTCTGTCTGGTCAGATGAGGGGCTTGATCCCCATTTGAAGATGCGTATATCCATTCGTGATCATGAGGACAGGGAAATTGCAGCGTCAAGAAACAGGGTGATGCTTCAAGAGCATCTTGATCCTGATCTTGTTCAAGGAGATGGTTTTGAAAAGGCAAAAAAGAGGTGGGAGCAGGAAGATATAACCTCCTGGGATTTCCTGACTTCGCTGGATTCTGAAACCTTGCCACGCTCCATAAAGTTGAATAAGGCAGATTCGGAATTATTTCCCGCCCTTGCTGTTGAAAACCCGGATAGTGTAAAAAAAAATAGAAGCGGAGTACAAAACAGCAAAACCGCACAAAATATCAAGCCTGCTCAAGATGGCAAAGCAGCTCAAGAAAGCAAGGTTGCACTGCGTCTTTTCAGAACCTCGCAGGATGCGGACAGATCTCACAAGGAAGGTGTAAGGGCACTGTTTTGCATCTGTTATGAAAATGATATCAATGCATTGAAAAAAGATATTAAGGGGGCATCAAGGCTTAAGGGTTATGCCTCGTTTTTTGGAGGCGTTGATCGTTTGAACAGATCTCTTCTTGGATGCATCACAAAACATCTTTTCTCTTGTGATATCAGAAGCGGGTATGAGTTTGAATCTCATGCTGCCCTGACTCTTCCTGAACTCTATTCAACCGGACAGGAGCTGATCTCAAGAGTCACAGAGCTTTGTGAGGAGAACGAATCAACCATGGCTGTTCTAAAAAGCATC
>JADFYT010000412.1 GCA_015232935.1 Desulfamplus sp. | reverse complement strand
TGGATAAAACCGGAAACGCGGATGATGAACTCAAAAGAATAAAAGATATGACAAGAGAGAGAAAAACAGAGAACGAGATTAAAAGCGTCCTGTTTGAGGCCATAAGTAAAGCAAGGTTGGATCTGGGTTCTATAAACGGAAAACTGAGATCCATCTATGAAGAGTTCAACTACCGGCTTGAGGATTTTGATAAAAAGATTGATCATTGTCAGAACCAGCATTAAGTCAGAACCAGCATCTAATTTTTAACAGACAAAGGCAGTAAATAATTTGTTAGGAGGGGGGCTTTATATGGAAGAAGAATTTGGTGACAAAAAAATCAGAAGTCGTTTTGCAAGTGTCTTGAATGCCGCCGGCAGCTCCACAGTAATGGTTTATGACGCTACTGCAAGCGGTCTTGGCAAGGTATGGTCAGCCATGAAAAAAGTGCCGCAGCTCAGACCTGTTCCAAAGGGAATGTTTACAAAGGGGCTGGGGTTTATAAAGACAGGCGAGGTCGGCAACCTTGAAAAGAAGATCGCTGAATATGAAAAACAGATCAGGATACTCTATTTTGAAATCGGAAAAGAGGGGGCAAAAAGTTCTGAGGGTGATACCATTGTGGAATCAGAGGCATTGAAAAAACTTCTTTCAGATGTCAGAGAGCATGAAAAGGAGATCACCAGACTGCAAAATCGTATTGTCGAGATCAAGGAGGAGCGGATTGCGGCAAGGATACGAGAAAAAGAGATGAAAAAAGAGGCCGCGTTTGTAAAACTGAAAGACAAGGTTCAAAAAGAGAAGGCTCCGGTCGATCAGATCAACAAGGTTGTGGAGAACGCAATCAATGTGGCTGTCAAAACCGGTGTGTTTGAGTCCCGTTCAGAAGAGGAGATCTTCTATAAGGTTGCCCGCGATCTTCTGGATACCGAGATGGAGATCAAGTATCTTGCCGCTGCCGAGCTTGGAAAGATAGGAAACGAGGCAGCAGTTCCCGTTCTGATGGATGCTGTAAGATATGACGATCCTGATCTTGTTTCCGAAATTATCAACTCGCTTATCAGCATTGGTGATACAGCAGCGATTCCGCTTTTTCTCAAGGAGGTTAAATCTTCCAGGTACAGAGTGCGTATAGGATGCCTTAGAGGTCTTTTCAAACTTGCTGATGATGATGTCTCAATGCCGCTTTTGGTTGAGGCTCTTCGTGACGATCATCCTGAAGTACGCAGGACAGCACTCACATTTATTGGATGGAAAGATCCTGAGGACGCGGTTCCGGCTGTATTTCAATGCCTTATTGATGAGGAGCCAAGAGTCAGAAAAGCCGCGGTGTCAGCCCTTGCCAATCTCAAGGATGACTCTTCGGTTTTGCCTTTGATCAAAGTGCTTGGAGACAAGGAGCTTGAAATCAGGGAAAAGGCTCTTGAGGCCATAAGAGCCATTACCGGCGAAAATATCGAGTTTGATGTCAATGCCTCTGGTAAAAAGTTATCCCATGCGGTGCTGGAACTTAAACAGTGGTGGCAGGATGAGAGAATGAGCCAGATTGACGGGGAAAAGGAGACAAAATCCTCTTTTGAGGATATAGATGATTCTGATCTGACAATACCCGATTCAACGAGATGGATAGCTCTTCCTCCGCAAGAAGTGGAGAGGCAAACAATACCACCGTTAATGAGAGCGATAGAGGAAATTTCAATTTCATTTCTACAATTCCTATTTAATGTGTCAACAAATACAAACTCAATAAGATATCCGCCTATATATTAGTAGATATCAACCTAATTTAGTTGACGATTTTTTTAAGTTTGCTCAGACTATACATGGCTTGGAAACGCTTTGGCAGGAGCTCTATTCTACCATTTCATGTTTATTTCTACCTAAAAGAACAGGATGTGTGAACGGATTTAACGTATTAAAGAAATGAGGGACGGTGGCACAATGAGGAGGTTTGACAACCTGAAACCGTCGCTATGGGCAACCGGTTATTCCGGTTCACATCATTGATGTCGTTTCTATTATTGAGTTAGACTGCTCCTCTTTAAGCTCAGACATAATCTGATGCCTGTTATATTTCTCTCTTGGAGCCAGCCTTGATCTTTTGGGACTTTTTTGTTGATCAACTGCGATTGGGATACTCTGTCGGTCTATCGATAAAGGCGGAGCACGGTCAACCCTTGGTACTCAAAAAGCTCATTTCGATACGCTGGCGGTAATTCTGCCCCTATGAAGACACATTTTTCCTCTCTGAATATCAGTTGGATGAATCCACAAGCCGAAAAGAGTACCCATATTGACCCACTGGAGGAGGATCGCCGAATTTCATACCCTATCCCGGAAGAGGTGGGCGAATGCTGGGGTGAGATGGTCAAAACCCACTATGCCATCTCCCTGTTCAAAGGGACTCACCGGTTTAAAGAAGAGGCACGGGGACAGATCTATCCCAACATCAAGTT
>JADFYT010000411.1 GCA_015232935.1 Desulfamplus sp. | reverse complement strand
AGGCTTATAAAGGAGAGTGCTGCGGCAGAAGGCTATTTTGTTCCTGTAATTATACTGACCACGCTCAATGAGCCTGAAGATATGGCCCAGGCCATCAAGTGCGGGGCTGATGACTTCATGAGCAAACCCGCACACAGTCTTGTATTGAAAAACAAGATAGTAGCCATGGAGAGACTAAGACAGCTCTACCATGACCAGAATACCCAGAACATGAAACTCAAAGCCGCAATTGAAGAGGTTGAAAACTCAAGACTGCGACTCGAACAGTATTCAGGTGTGCTCAAGGATGCCAATATAAAACTTGAGCTGATGAACAACAAAATGCGTCAGGAGCATGATGCCGCTTCAAACCTGTTTCAAAAAGTAATCCAGACCAATGAACAAAAATGCACAAATGTTAAAAGCATAATATCCTCAATGGAAAACTTTTGCGGAGATCTGGTGCTGTCAAGATCAAAGCCATCAGGAGGTCTTTATCTTATGCTGGGTGACTTTGCTGGTCACGGCCTTCTTGCAGCCATTGGAGCTCTTCCTGTTTCAGAGATTTTCAACAGCATGGCTGACGAAAATGAGCCGATATGCAGGTTTGTATATGAGATAAACAGAAGACTCAAAGAGCTCCTTCCTCCAGCAGTTTTTCTGTGTGCCTCTATCCTGGAGATGGATTTTAATGAAAAAGAGATGGCTGTATGGAACGGCGGCATCCCTGATATTATTATTGTAGGCAAACAGGGCGGCATAAAGCAAAAGGTGAAATCCAGGCATCTCCCTCTGGGCATCCTCACAAATGAAAGGGTAATATGCGATATTGAAACCTGTTATTTTGACCATGAAGATCATGTCTATCTCTTTTCAGACGGGGTAACAGAAACATTTAACGAAAAAGACGAGATGTATGGACAGGAGCGTCTGGAGAGCCATTTCGAACCATATGGCACCAATACAGATGATGATTATGACAAGAGATATGAACCAGCAACCATACTTGATGAGATCAGAAACAGCATTGACAGTTTTCGCGGCAACATAAGTCAAAGAGATGATATCACGATGGTTCAGATCAGTTGTTCTGCGGAGCAGTCTTGCTCATGAGCTCACAACAGATCAAAAAGCTATTTGTCACGCAAATATTTCACCATATGAATGCAGCTGCCATTATTGCTCCATGATATCTTGTCCATAAAAGAGCGTATCAAAAATATTCCTCTTCCAGAAAGAAGATATTTTTCAGGATCATGCCTGTCCGGAAGGTTGTTGATATCAAAACCCTTTCCGGTATCAGCAACATCCCACTGCATGGCCAGATTCCCTTTTCCGGATTTTCTTTTATTTATAACACCGTTTCTTAT
The DNA here is from genome assembly GCA_015232935.1 of Desulfamplus sp. GTDB lineage: Bacteria > Desulfobacterota > Desulfobacteria > Desulfobacterales > Desulfobacteraceae > Desulfamplus. Next base: position 1,093 of record JADFYT010000411.1, on the reverse strand, counting down.
CCCCGCATCTTCAGATATATTACCGTTATTGACGACATCTTCCAAACCCTGAATACTCCTGTTATTGGCGGTATCTTCCAAACCCTGAATATTACTATTGTTGGCAGTATCTTCCCGATCCTGAACATCTCTTTTCATATCAGCAGATCCAAAAAAAGGGCTCCTGATCTCCTCCTTTTGCTCAATCTTGCCATCCATTGAAAAAGTGTTAAAACTTATATAAACAGGTTGTCCTCCATATTCGGGCATGGATTCACGTTGTTGCACTATATTCTGGAATTCTTCCCATGACCTGTATTTTATGGATGATGGCACTTCAAGACTTCCATGAACAACCGCATTTGTGAGAGCTTCACTCAAAGGGGTTGAAATCTCGGCGATGTTGATTCCGTAAAGATTGCAATATGGCTTTGCGATTGACTGAAGAAGACCTATAATGCCCGGGATAAGATCAGTCCGGCTTGGCATTGATGTCTGGAATGTGGTGGCACCCAAAAAAGGCAGCGTATAGTCCATGTTCTGTTTTGTGTTTGTCATGGACCCTATTCTGTTTAACACACCTAAAAGCTCTTTTTTTTCACACGGTTTTGATAAAAAATCTGTCGCGCCGAGTTTAAGAGCCTTTGTAACCATGTGTATGTCGCCAAAAGCTGTAAGGATCACGAACGGGATTTCAATATTTCTCTGACGAATCTCCTTCAACAGCTCCAGACCATCCATAACAGGCATCATTACATCACTTAAAATCATGTCAAAAGAAGAAGGCGTCTTAAAAAAAAGATCCCTTGCAGCCTGACCGTTTTCAGCAGTTACAACCTTATGGCCATAATTTGTTATACGCTTTGCTGATACCTTGAGAACAGCACTGTCATCATCAACAACCAAAACATTCATAAGATGCCCCCGGACTTCGCTTCTATATATCGTGTTCAAACCGCAGGATGCGACTGTAGCACATCACAACAGCCTGTGCAACAGCAGCAACAACAACAAATAGTATCTCAATAAAACCGGAAAATTTCAAATACATTTATCAAACTTAAAAAAACTATCTATTGAAAAAGGGGTGAGAATAAGACAATATAACCGCCTC
>JADFYT010000410.1 GCA_015232935.1 Desulfamplus sp. | reverse complement strand
GGATAGCTGTACCTCCCCTCCTATCCATTTCAGGTAGAGAAATTTTACCGTGAAAACACATTATGGTTTTCATGCTTGGGGGTGGTCGGCTTCCCATCCGGCCATGTCCGTTTATGCTATTTCAAGCAACCTACAATGACGGAACCGGATTGCCCTTGATGCTTCTTTCTAATGTTTCATCAAGCTCTTGCTGTGAGAGCTCGGCATTTGTAAGCTCTCCTGCCATATATTTGCTGTAGCCGTTGAGATCCATAAGACCATGACCGCTCAAATTAAAAAGAATAACCCTCTCTTTTCCCTCGGCCTTTGCTTCTTGAGCCTTTCTGATGGTTGCGGCGATTGCATGGCTTGTTTCAGGAGCCACAATCATGCCCTCGGTTCTTGCAAATATCATTGCCGCCTCATAGCATTCAAGCTGTTTAAGTGCCATTGGAGTCATAAGACCATGAGCAACCGCATGGGAAACAAGCGGTGCCATGCCATGATATCTCAATCCGCCCGCATGAATAGGTGCCGGAATAAAATCATGACCAAGAGAATGCATTGGGAGCATCGGTGTCATCTTTGCCACATCGCCATGATCATAAGCATATGGACCGCGTGTCAGGGTTGGGCAGGATGCAGGTTCAACAGGAATTATCTCGATATCTGCCCCGTTTATTTTATCCTGTGCAAAAGGAAATGCGATACCGGCAAAGTTACTTCCTCCACCAGCACATCCTATAACCGTATCCACCTTTTTAATGCCGACTTTTGCAAGCTGTTTTTTTGCTTCAAGTCCGATGATTGTCTGATGGAGCATCACATGGTTGAGAACACTTCCAAGTGCATAGCGTGTCTGTCCTGTGGGGTCAGTCACCGCAGCCTCAACAGCTTCGCTGATGGCAATACCAAGACTTCCAGGGGTATCCGGGTACCTTGCAAGTATATCACGACCAGCAGCGGTCTGGTTTGAGGGACTTGCTATGCATGTGCCTCCCCAGGTCTCCATCATTGTTTTTCTAAAAGGCTTTTGATCAAAGCTGATTCTTACCATATAAACCTTGCACTCCATTCCAAGCAGAGAGCAGGCATATGAAAGAGCACAACCCCACTGACCGGCACCGGTCTCAGTGGTAAGCTTTTTAATTCCAAATTCCCTGTTATACCAAGCCTGTGCAACAGCTGTATTTGGCTTGTGGCTTCCAGCCGGAGAGACACTTTCGTCCTTGAAAAAAATCTTGGCAGGCGTATTCAGGTACTTTTCAAGATGAACAGCTCTTCTCAAAGGGGATGGCCTCCAGCGATAGAGAAGGTCAAGAATTCCTTCTGGAATATCAATCCAGCGCTCCTGGCTCACCTCCTGCTCAATGAGGTTCATCGGGAAAACAGGAGCAAGCATCTCCGGAGATATTGGTTTGCCATCGGGACCAAGAGGCGGATTCATGGTACCTGGCAGGTCTGCTGCAATATTGTACCACTGTCTTGGGATCTCATCTTCATTCAAAAATATTTTTATCGTCACAACTATCTCCTTTTTATTCACAAAATTCATTCACAAAATTCATTCACAAAACTCAGCGTGGGCATGAAAATCCAACATGAGCTGTTAACATTATTTCATAAAATCTTTTTTCAATGCTAATAAAACTATACAATATATGTTTCTTTTGATAGAAGCAAATTCTCAGGTTTTCATTTTTTTGTCAAGGTGATTTAATCAAAAGTATGTTATCAAACAAGGAGATTAACCGATGAAACGTCCCAAAATGTCAATTGTAATTTTTTTTTCACTGACCGCCATGCTCTTGTCACAGGTATTGATACCGGCCTCCCCAATTCATGCATATGATCTGCCATCAGTAAACCTTGGATTCACAAGTTTTCTGGATGGTGGTCCTCCTGCCGGACCCGGATTTTATTTTACACAGTACCTCCAGAACTACACTTCGGATAAACTTGCGGACCACGACGGCAAAAATGCCCTTCCATCTGTTGCGGATGAACACCTTGATGCATGGATTGGCCTGACCCAATTTCTATATCAATCAAACACAGATCTTATTGCGGGAGGAAAATGGGGGCTTGATGTGATTGTACCGGTAGTGAGTCTGGATATGGATTATGACATGGACAACCCCGGCTTTCCACAGGATAATGGTGCAGGAGTTGGAGATATTCTTGTGGGGCCCTATCTTCAGTGGGATCCGGTTATGGGAAAAAACGGACCTGTATTTATGCACCGTATTGAATTTCAGATGATTTTCCCGACAGGCGAGTATGATGAAAACAGGGAACTCAATGCGGGCAGCAACTTTTTTTCTTTTAATCCATACTGGGCAGGAACCCTGTTTCTAACCCCGAAACTGACAGCAACCACCCGCATTCACTATCTTTGGAATTGGGAAAATGATGAGCCTGGAAGAAAATACAGAGCACTTGGGGCCAGCGACACACAGGCAGGGCAGGCCATTCATG
>JADFYT010000040.1 GCA_015232935.1 Desulfamplus sp. | reverse complement strand
AAACCGCACTATTTTTAAGGAGAAATCAAATGAAAATCAACATTGACAAAAACCTTGTGGAATTTACGCCTGAAACCGCAGATGAAAAAGCCAAATTAGAAGCTCTATGGAAAACTGTTGTTGACTGCGTCAGATTTAACAAAAAATTGGTGCCTGTTGGACAGTATGTTCCCTCTCAGGACACTTTCGCGAGATTCGCAATTGAAGGCATTGAAACCGGTTCCTCAGCTTCAGTAGAAACATATGCCGAGATCTATGCTGATGCCGACTGCAGGTGTTACTGCCAGACCTGTAATAAGTATGTTGAACTGAAAAAAGGGGACAGAATTCCTCCCTGCTGCGGCAAGCTCATGGAAGTTCTGGATTAATTGATTAAAATGACATGGCCGTTTTTTTGTGGCCACCTTGAATAATGAAAATAAAATACATTTTTATGGTAAAGATAGAATCAGATGTGTATCGCACTTATAGTGATACACATCTGGATTCTGAATCATACTGTGGCCAAATGGGACTACAGAAAGAAACTTTAAACATAAGGAGATAAATATGACAAGCTGGATTTGCGACAAATGCGGCTATAAAATGAATGCAGATACACCGCCTGAGGAGTGTCCATCATGCAAAAACAAGTGCTCCTTTGTGGACAACTCATGCTACACACCTGACTGTGAAGGCAAGCCTGATGACCCAAGAATAGGAAACAAGTAAAAGCGGAACACGCACCACTTGATGCTATTGAAACCTGAAACCTGAAACTACACTGAAACACCAGAACTATTGAGGTAGTCATTAAAATCCATGAAGCACATTTTTCTGATCTCTTTGATCTGTTTTTTATCATTCAAGCCGCTTCACGCAGAAGGGTTAGATGTCATTTCAGTGGGAAATTTCTCATCTCAGACTCAACAGGGGTATCAGATAAATTTACCTGAAGAGTGGCTACCGCTGCTCTTCAAAAAAATCAAATCCCATACTCAATATACCATGGTAGATGACAATGGTATTGCCGTGATAAAAGCCGTAAGCAGAGCATCCTCATCAGGATTAAGGCGACTTGTCAGAGTTGATCCTGGAAAATATCAGATTATTAAATGGCGATGGAAAATTGAAAATATCATCACTAAAAGTGATGTGGCGAAAAAATCTGGCGATGACTACCCTGCTCGCATCTATATTACATTTGAGTATGATGGCTCAAAGCCGGGTTTTATAGAAAAGGCAAAGTTTAATGCCGCAAAGGCTATATATGGACAATACCCACCTGTTGCTGCCATTAACTACATATGGGATAACAAGGCTGATAAAGGACTATTCATTCCAAATACCTATACAGACAGGGTTATGATGGTTGTTGTGGAAAGCGGTACATCAAAACTCAATCAATGGGTAAGCCATACGAGAAATATTTACGATGATTTTAAAAAAGCCTTTGGTCAGGAGCCTCCACTAATTTCAGGAGTGGCTATCATGACGGATACTGATAATACTGGAGAGTCTGCCACTGCTTTTTATGGAGATATTGTTTTTTCAAAGCCAGATCAAGAATGAAGATCAAAATGGAAATCAAATGATCTTTATGCAAGGTTCTATGAAGATATCTGTCTATCAAGGAATTCCCGAATAAAATCCCTTGACATAACACACGTTCTTTTTTATTACTCAAGAATTTCAATCAGACATTAATTGCAGCGAAGCTGCTGATGTTCGTAATCTCTTATGTCTTATCCCATCAGACACTATTTTGCATCAAACGTGGAATCATCTTAATTTTATATATTCGATATTTCAATATTGAAGTTGCTACATTCAAAACAGGAATCCCATGACTCAACAAGCCACACTATCTGTCCATGATCTACATAAAAGTTTTGGTTCGCTAAAGGTATTATCAGGAATATCTGTTTCTGCATTCAAAGGAGATGTTATATCTATTCTTGGCTCAAGCGGATCCGGTAAAAGCACTTTATTGAGATGTATCAATATGCTTGAAATACCTGACAGTGGTAGAATTATAGTGGCAGGAGAAGAGATACTCATGAAAAAAAATAGACGTGGAGAAAATGTTCCTAAAGATATGAAGCAGGTGGAGCAGATAAGATCCAGATTGTCCATGGTATTTCAGCAGTTTAACTTATGGTCTCATATGACAGTCCTTGAAAATGTCATTGAAGCTCCTGTCCACGTCCTTAAAGTCCCCAAAAAAGATGCTGTTGAAAGGGCAAAGGCATGTCTTGAAAAAGTGGGCATATACAACAAGGCAAAATCCTATCCTGCACATCTGTCCGGTGGGCAGCAGCAAAGAGCGGCTATTGCCAGAGCTTTGGCAATGGAGCCTGAAGCACTGCTTTTTGATGAACCTACATCTGCCCTTGATCCGGAGCTTGTTGGTGAAGTCCTGGCTGTTATCCGCTCTCTTGCCGAAGAGGGTCGAACCATGCTTGTAGTTACCCATGAGATGGCATTTGCCAGAGATGTTTCAAGCCGTGTGATATTTTTGAATCAGGGGCTTATTGAAGAAGACGGCCATCCTGACCAGGTTTTTGAGAATCCCAGGAGTGAACGATTCAGGCAATTCATAGCGGGTATTTAGCTGTTTGCTGTATATTTGTCCAGTAATGTATTTTGACATTATTCAGTGATGTTACGCGGTACATACGGAAAATCACTTCTTCATCCTCTCTCAGACTTGCATGGCCGTTTTTAAAGACCCATCCAGAATCATGAAAATCACAATGCATTTTCATGGTAAACTAATTTTAAAATATTTAAGGAGAAAAATTCGTGAAAAAGTTATTTGCAATGGTTATGTTGTCTCTGTTTTGTGCTTCTGCAGTTGTTCTGTCTATGTTCTTTAATATTGGCAATGTGCAGGCAAAGGAGTGGAAAGAGGTTCGTATAGGTACAGAGGGGGCATATCCCCCATTTAACTTTACAACACCGGAAGGAGAGCTTGCAGGCTTTGATGTTGATATAGCAAAGGCTCTTTGCAAGGCTATGGGAGTAAAATGCGTTCTTGTTAAGCAGGACTGGGATGGTATTATTCCAGCTCTTTTAGCAAAAAAATATGATGCGGTCATTGCTTCCATGTCTATCACTGAAGAGAGAAAAAAAAGCGTTGCCTTTGCCGGAAAATATTACCAGACTCCCGCAAAGTTTATTGCCAAAAAAGGGGCTATCAAAGAGTTCTCGAAAGAGACTGTAAAAGGCAAGACAGTTGGAGTTCAGAGAGCGACCATACACGACAGTTATTTGACAGATAGTTACGGAAGTGATGTTGAGATCAAGCGTTATGGAACTCAGGATGAAGCCTATCTTGATTTGAAAGCAGGTCGTGTTGATATGCTTCTTGCTGACAGTGTGGCTCTTGATGACGGCTTTCTCAAGAAACCGGAAGGCAAGGATTACGAGTTTGTGGGTCCTGATTTAACAGATCCCAAATGGTTTGGTGAGGGAGCCGGTATTGCTATAAGAAAAGATGATAGTGATCTGGTCGAGATGTTTAATAAAGCCATAAAAGATATTCGTGCAGATGGTACCTACAAACAGATACAGGACAAATATTTTGCGTTTGATGTATTTGGACAATAATGTACGTTTTTTAATAAACAGCCGCCTTGATATGGTATTGTAAGGAACAAGACAGTATATTAAGGCGGTTATCTATTTATTGGTGATATAATTATGCTGCTGAATCTCCATGGATATGGTCCAAGTATTCTGGCCGGGACAGTGTTGACCCTGAAAGTCTCTGTCTTCTCGTTGCTCATTGCCATGATGCTCGGATTCACCGGTGCAATGTTCAAACTTTCAAAATCACGCATCCTGAATGTTGTAGCTCAAACTTACACTACTATCATAAGGGGCATTCCGGATCTGGTACTTATGCTTTTGATTTTTTTTGGCGGACAGGTGATGATAAATCAGATTGCTCCAAAATTTGGATATGACTCATATATCGATATAAATCCATTTATTGCCGGAGTTCTGACAATAGGATTTATTTTTGGTGCTTACATGACCGAGACATTCAGAGGTGCAATATTGGCAGTTTCTCCAGGCCAGTTAGAGGCTGGTTACTCCTTTGGTATGGGGAAAATGAAGGTTTTTTTCAGAATACTGTTTCCTCAAATGATGCGACACGCCCTCCCGGGATTCGGAAACAATTTTTTGGTTCTTATCAAATCTACCGCTCTTGTTTCTATAATCGGCCTTGATGATATGGTACGAAAAGCAGCTATAGCGGCTGGCTCAACTCGACTTCCATTTACCTTTTATTTTGCCGTGGCTGTAATATATCTGGTTATCACATCCTGTTCCGGAGTGGTTTTAGGCTGGCTTGACAGAAAATACAGTGTGGGGGTTTTAAAGGGATAAGATGAATTTTTCAATAATTTCTGATAACCTGGGTATCTATTTTCAGGGACTTAACAACACAATTCAACTTGTCTCCATATCGCTTGTCATTGGTCTTGTTATAGCTGTACCACTTTCAGTAATCAGGTGCTCTAAAAATTATTTTTTTTCCACACCGGTCAGGGCTTATATCTATTTTTTCAGGGGAACGCCTCTTCTTGTTCAGATGTTTCTTATTTATTATGGTCTTGGACAGTTTGAACTTCTAAAGTCCACCTTTTTATGGAACTATCTTAAAGAGGCGTACTTTTGTGCATTGCTTGCCTTTGCCCTTAATACCGCGGCATACACAACCGAGATTCTTCGCGGAGGCATAGAAGGAACCCCGTATGGAGAAATTGAGGCTGCAAAATCAGTTGGCATGTCAAGGATAAAGATGATGATAAGGATTGTTCTTCCAAGTGCATTCCGACGTACTCTTCCTGCATACAGTAATGAGGTGATATTCATGCTTCACGGCAGTTCCCTGGCCAGTGTGATAACCATTATCGATATCACCGGGGCAGCCCGTATTGTCAACTCTCGCTATTATACCCCTTATGAAGCCTTTCTCACAGCCGCGGTGTTTTATCTTGTCCTTACATTTATCATTGTCTTCCTTTTCAAAAAATTAGAGTATCGCTGGTATGCACATCTGAGGCGAGACCATAATGTTTAAAAAAACATATGTCAGGACTGTCCAAAAGAGAATTACATGTTTTTTACAAAGTCACTATAACTCATTTTTTCGTAGCTCTCGGTATTCACATACTTAAGAATAGAGAGTAATCTCTTTGAGTCTATGTATCCAGGCATATTACTTAACTTGTCACTATCAGATTTTAAAAACCAGGTTGTTGGAAGTCCTCGGACACTGTAGGACTCTGCTACTTTTTTTTCAATATCAGAATCAACCTTTATGGCTATGAAGTTGGCATTTATATAATCAATAACAGGTTTGTCCTGAAAGGTTGATGCTTCCATCTGACGACAGTAACCACACCACTGTGCGTGAAAGTACAAAAATACCTTTTTGTTCTGCTCTTTGGCAATAATTATTCCCTTATCGTAGCTTTTCCAATCAATTCCGCCAGATACGCCTGATGCAGGAGATATAATAAATGAGCATAAAGAGATAAACATAAATGAGAATCCAATAAAGAGACTTCCATAATGTTTCTGGAATATTTTGCAAGTTGTTTTTGTGGTTTTTGTATGTTTATGTTGTGTCATCTGTTTTTCCTTGTGTGATATTTGTTGTCTTTTTTGCAAGGTAATTCATCAGTAATAATTTTTTTATGGAGCCGCTGTATATTGTATTGATTTAGTATTTAAAACAATAATTACTGTATGAGCAATTACTGACCGTCAAAAATCAAGAATATGTCTTTATGCACTTCATTTTTATACATCGACAATGGTTGTTTGTATCTTAGATTCCAGCAAGCAGCCTGAATTTATCGGTAATTAAAAGTATGCCAAGAAGAATAAGAAGGATTCCGGATATATTATTGACATAGACAATTATTTTTTTTGCCCTTGTCATGATTTCAAAAATCCTGTTAATAAAAAATGATATCAGGATAAATGGCAATGCCAGACCCGTAGAGTATAAAACCAACAGCACAATACCCTGAGAGATCGTATCCTGGCTTCCTGCAACAATAAGTATTGATCCCAGAAGAGGTCCTATGCAGGGACTCCATCCAGCACCAAAGGCCATCCCAATAAAGAATGTTCCTATCAGGTGCATGGGTTTTTCGCCAATATGGATACGTTTTTCAAAATTAAGATTCTTTATGTTTATTATTCCAAGAAGATGAAAACCAAATAAAATAACAACCAAACCACCTATATAACGGATAATCCATGAGAAGCTGGAAAGAAAGTTGCCCATAAATGACGCTGACGCACCCATCAGTATAAACACAAAAGAGAATCCTCCCACATAGGCCAAGGTGGCAAGAATAACTTTTTGCTTTGTGTTGCGATCGTCCTCTTTAGTCATTTCGTCTATAGACAATCCTGTTATGAAGCTAAAATAGGCTGGAATAAGGGGTAGAATGCATGGTGAAAAAAATGATAAAAGGCCAGCAAATAATGCTGCATTATATGATACTGTTTCTACGAACAATAGATTTCTCCCAATTAAATATTTTTATTGCTAAAGATAATGCCGGGTCTAAAATATCCGGCTGTTTTTTTTAACACTTTGGGTAATTTAATCAGTTTTTATATTTTTTTCAAGGTTATTAAGTATAACTTATTGAATTTACAGAGTGCAAAAGTATATTTTCGGTTTTTGGCCATACCATCAAATTTCCTTGCAACAAAAATAGTGTTCTTTCAAGGTTTAACTGTCGGATAAGAAAACACTTGGGATATTGAATGGCCAGAGACTCCACCCGAAAAGTTAAATTTGAAGAAGCAATAGCCGATGTACCAATTCAAGAGTTATGTGGTTGCAGGTTTTTAGTATGCAAAAAAAAAGCGGATAGGTAAATACCATCCGCTTTCTATCAAATTTTTATGGCGGGAGCGACCGGGCTCGAACCGGCGACCTCCTGCGTGACAGGCAGGCGTTCTAACCAACTGAACTACGCCCCCGCGATTTAAGTGCTTTTTAAGTGAGTGGTGGGCGAGACAGGACTCGAACCTGTGACTTCAACCTTGTAAGGGTTGCACTCTACCAACTGAGTTATTCGCCCTCACCTCAAAAGTGAGAGAGTATTTAACAGTATTAGGATTTTGTGTCAAGAAAAAAAAGCGGGCCGGCATTTTTTTCTGTTTTTTCTGACAATCCATTTTAACGTACTGCAAGCTCATTGATGCGGGCTTTATTTATCCACAGAAAAAAACCAGACTGATTGGCGAAGGTCTTGGCTATCTCTCACCTCTTTTATACGGCTCTCCAAGCTGTGCAGGGGCATTAAGTTTACGACGATCTTTCGTACTCATTGCAAGAAGAATCAACAGCGTAGAGACATAGGGTAGCATTGCAAGGAAATTGGGCGATATGCCAAGAGGTTGAAGAAGATACTGGAGTACAAAAACTCCTCCAAAAATAAAAGCTCCCATTATTGCCTTGCCAGGATTCCAGAGGGAAAATATGGTCAGAGCAATTACAATCCAGCCTCTGCCTGCGGTCATCCCTTCAATCCAGGATTTACTGTATGATGTTGACAGATGGGCTCCTGCCATGGCCGAGAACGCACCGCCTGTTATAACACAGGCATATCTGAGAAGTGCCACATTCACCCCCTGAGTCTCGGTTGCCCCGGGATTCTCACCTGCTGACCTGACTTTGATTCCTGGCAGTGTTCTTTCAAGAAAAAACCATGCCGCCAATGCCAGAATGATCGCCATGTAAAAAAAAGGGCTCTGCTTGAAAAACAGAGGGCCGACAAATGGAATATCTGAAAGCCAGGGAATTGCAACATCATTCATCTTTACGGCAAGGGGTTTTCCCACATAGGGTTTGCCAAGCATTCCTGAAAGGCCAAGACCTATCATGGTTAAAGCCAGGCCAGATACTACCTGATTGGCCTGAAGTGTCACCGATGCAAAGGCGTGAAGCACAGATATAAGCATTCCGGCACAAATAGCTGCAAGAAGTGCAAGCCAGGGGTTGCCTGTGGTATAGGTGACAATAAATGCCACAACAGCGCCAACGGACATCACGCCTTCAACACCAAGGTTTAGTATTCCGGATCTTTCACAGATAACCTCTCCTACTGTACCAAGAAGCAGAGGCGTGCCCGCAACCATTGTTCTATGAAGAACTGAAATCACGACATCTTCCATTCTATACAATATCCCTTATTTTCAGATGTTTAAAATCTCTTGAATTGTTTTGTATATCCATTGAGCCTATCTATTTTGCCAGATGCTCATTACCATGAAAATGCATTTTGATTTTCATGATCAGGTGTGGCCTTACAGCGGTCATGAAGGATTATTCGAAAAACTGACAACAACCTTATGCTTTAAAAAATAATCTCCCATTATGAGAAAAATAAGAAGAATTCCATTGACGATCTGAACAGTTGCACCAGGAAGACCAAGTGAGATCTGGATTGCATCCCCGCCAACAATAATGCCCGCAAAAAACATGGCAGAAACAAGGACATACATGGGGTTAAGTTTGGCAAGCCACGCCACAATAATGGCGGTAAATCCATACCCTGAAGAGATGGATGCAGGATATCCAAGATAGTGGTGAATACCAGCAAGCTCACCAACACCGGCAACACCGGCAAGTCCTCCGCTGACAAGCATGATTACAAGGGTTGTTCTGAAAAAATCAATACCCGCGTATTTCCCTGCCTCCGGATTTTCTCCTATTACTCTGACTTCATATCCAAACCGTGTTCGATAGACAATAACAGAGAGTATAAGCACAGCGATAATTGCCAGAATAAGCGTAACATAGTGTATTCTTGACCCTGGTATGACATCAAGCAGTGCCGCATCTGCCAGATTATTGGTACCCGGAAAGCCAAAACGGGTACTTCCCTTCCATGGGCCTACAATCAACATAGTTATAAGTTCAGCACAGATGTAGTTAAGCATAAGAGTCGAGATGACTTCATTAATAGAGAATTTTATCTTGAGAAGGGCAGGAATAAGCCCCAGCAGTGCGCCACCAATAAAACCTGCTAAGAACATCAGCGTAATCAGTACAAAAGAGGGCAGCACAGCTCCCCAGGCAAGGCCAACCCAGGTACCCATAAGTGCACCCATCAGAATTTGACCCTCAGCACCTATATTCCAGAATTTGGCTCTAAATGCTAAAGCCAGGCCTCCTCCGGTCAGTATCAGGGGAATTGCTTTGGTGACGGTCTCTTTAAATCCATACATGGAGCCAAAAGAGCCTGAAAATATCTTGCCAATGGCATACAGTGGATTGACTCCGCACAAGAGAAAAACAATACTTATGACAAACAGAGCTGCTACAATAGAACCTGTATTTGTTGCAAGAGATCGAAGCGGGGTAATGGACTCTCTGTCATAAACGGTCAATTTAAACATTATGCTGATATTATCCTTATTCGCCGTAAAAATAAATTAGTAACGCACCGACCCTGCCATCATCAATCCTATATCTGCAAGTTTTTCACTCTCTGACGAGTCCAGGATGCCTGTAAATTCACCCTGAAACATAACCGCTATTCTGTCACACAATTCAAAAATCTCATCAAGATCTTCAGAAAAAAGAAGCACAGCCCCGCCTTCCCGTCTTCTTGTCAGCAACTGTTCGCGCAAATATTCTGTTGCACCTACATCAAGACCATAAGTCGGGTGTGAGGCTACAAGAAGGGATGGTTTTTCGCTGATTTCCCGCCCGAGAATCAGCTTCTGGATATTACCGCCGGAAAGATTTCTGATCTGAACATCTATTGAGTGGGCGGCAACATTATAGCTGTCAACAAGGTCTCTGGTGTGATTTTTGATTCTGCCATACTCCAGAAACATCTTTTTTGAAAATTTTTCAAGGTGATGCTGCTTTAAAATTGCGTTGTCATATAGAAAAAGCCCGGGAGCAATTCCGAATTTTATCCGCTCCTCCGGTACATGAGAGACTCCGTGGTCATAGATCCGGCGCGGAGACATATTGGTGATATCTTTTTTGCCGGCAAACACTGTTCCTGATTTTATGTGCCGGATACCGGTGATAGCCTCTGCGAGCTCTTTCTGGCCATTTCCTGCAACTCCTGCAATACCAAATATCTCATTTGCAAACACATCAAAAGAGACATCTTTGACAGAAGGAATGCCTTTGTCGCTAAGAACATGGAGATTCGAGACTTTAAGAACACGTTCTCCTTTTGGTAATGGCTCTCTGTTGACATTAAACAGGACATCTCTGCCAATCATCATCCTTGCCAGCGATCTTTTGTCCATGCCGGCTGTATTGGCATGTCCTGCTATTTTGCCCTTCTGCAGAACCGTTACCCTGTCACAGATGTCCACTATTTCATCCAGTTTATGGCTGATCAAAATGACCATGTGCCCCTGGGCCTTCATATCATTGAGAATCCGGAAAAGCTCCTTGATCTCCTGAGGAGTCAAAACAGATGTTGGTTCATCCAGGATAAGAAGATCAGCACCATTTAAAAGGGCTTTTATAATTTCAACTCTTTGCTGTTCTCCAGCCGACAGTTGCCATACTTTTTTGTATGGATCAATCGCAAAGTTGAATTTTTTTGAAAACTCCACTACCTTATCGCGAATTCTTATTTTTGGAAAAAAGAACGGGGTTTTATCATAACCCAGGGCAATATTCTCAATAACAGAATGGTTCTGTATCAACATGAAATGCTGGTGAACCATGCCGATTCCATGATGTATGGAGTCTTTTGGAGAGGTAATTTTAACTTTGTGACCATTTATTATTATCTCTCCGGAGTCAGGCTGGTAAAGACCATAAAGGATATTCATCAAAGTGGTTTTGCCAGCACCGTTTTCACCGAGAAGTCCCAGAATTTCACCGGAACTGATATTAAAGTTAATTCCCTGATTGGCAAATTTTCCTTGAAATGATTTGGAGATATTTACCATTTCAAGAGTTTTTGTTTTTCTCATATTTTTATGCACATTAATTGAATAAGGGACTATAAAGATTTTTTATCTTTATAGCCCCTTAATTTTTTTTATGTTGCCGTACCCTTATGGGCACAGACAGGTCATTTAAAGGTGGAAAACAGGCTATTGCTGCTTCTTTTTGCCCGGACACCCAGGGCTTGAAAGAGCACTATTGAGGTATTGTACCCTTAACATTATCAACATAATACATAATACTTAGCAAATCCTGCTTGGATGCACGCTCTCCGGCTTGTATACGTTCCTTGCCGCTGTTGTCCTTTATTGGCCCCTGGTATGGATCAAACTCCTCAACACCCTTTTGCATCTGCTCATATCTTTTGAGTACAAGGTCATAAACTGAAAGTTGTCCCAGGTCAGGCGTTTCTGTTTTAACTGCTTTAAGGTCGCCAATAAACTTGGAGTTGATAACTTCATCAAAGCTGCCGCCCAGAATTGCCGCCTTTTCAGCAGCAAGCCACCACATATCCTCATTTGTCCATGTGCCGTTGTGAATATCCTCAAGAATTTTTACATACATTCCACCCCAGTTCATCAACTGACCAGACACAACTGAATCTTTTCCATATGGCTGCATTGGACTATAGTGGCTGAAGGTGTATATCTGTTTTCCCTTTTCCGTATGATCCTGACCAACTTCAATAACCGCCGGAGTGTCTTCTGTAAAGGCCAGAGCATCACATCCTTCTGCTATCAGTGCTTCTGCCGCCTCCTTTGCTTTATCAGGACCATACCACGCGTAAGTCCATCTTACATCAACTTCTGCTTTTGGGTTGACGGCTTTTATACCAAGAGCAAATGCGTTGATGTGGCGGATCAGTTCTGGTATCGGGAATGCTGCTACATAACCTATCTTGTTGCTTTTTGTAAGAGCCCCCGCCATAAGGCCGTTGAGATAGTATGTCTGATAGAGATCTCCAAAATAGGTTCCGACATTTGGAAGATTCTTAAAACCCGAGCAGTGCATGAATTTTTTATCAGGATATTTTTGTCCTGCCTTGATTGTATCATCCATGTATCCAAAACTGGTTGTAAAGACCACATCGCATTTTTGCTCTTGCACCAAACGGTCAATTATCCTTGCACAATCTGCATCTGCAACCGATTCAACAATAACAGTCTCAAGCCAGGGAAGTTTTGATTCTGCAAATTTTCTGCCCTGATCATGTGCGTGAGAAAAACCATAATCTCCTACAGGCCCCACATAGATGAAACCAGCCTTGAGTTTTTTCCCTTCTCCAAAGGCTGTACCATATACGAAAATCATGCATATAAACAAAAGGCAAACACGCTTGAACAAATTCATCTTTAACAGCTCCTCATTTTTTTAGTCTGGTTTAAAATAGCCTTGCTGCA
>JADFYT010000409.1 GCA_015232935.1 Desulfamplus sp. | reverse complement strand
GCCAAAATAGCCATTTGGGCTATGGCCTGCTCACCTCCTTTCTTGACTCTGATCTTCCTCTATATCTGATCAACCCCTCCTGGGCCACTGTGGCCACAAGGCTTCCGTCTCTGGTAAATACATTGCCTATATTGAGGCCTCTTGCCCTGCAGGCACTTGGGCTGTTCATAGCATATAAAAGCCAGTCATCCATCCTGAAATCCCTGTGAAACCACATGGAGTGATCAAGGCTTGCCACCTGCATTTCAGGTGACCAGAATGTTCTGCCATGCGGGTAGAGTGATGTGGTTGAGAGGTTGAAATCAGATGCGTAGGCAAGCATGTATCTGTGAGCGGCCATATCATCAGGCATGGTGCTGATGGCCCTGAACCACGCATATTTCTTTGGTGGCATCTTCTGGGGGGCAAAGGGGTTTACAGGATTGACCACTCTGATTTCAATCGGTGTTTCACACACCAGTTTATCGACAAGATGCTTTGGTATCATGTGAGCGACTCTTCGTGACATCTCGATCTGGGATTCAATCCCTTCAGGCCCGGGAACATCGGGCATGGTATCCTGATGCTCAAATCCAGACTCCTCAACCTGAAAAGAGGCGGACATCGAAAAAATAGGACGCCCCTTTTGAACAGCTACAACTCTTCTTGTTGTGAAGCTCTTTCCATCTCTTATGCAGTCCACAGTATATACAATGGGTTTTGATGAATCTCCGGCTCTCATGAAATAGCCGTGCATGCTGTGAACCTGCCTTGAACTGTCAACAGTCTGGCTTGCCGCAGAGAGCGACTGTCCAAGAACCTGTCCTCCAAACACATTGCCGAATCCAAGATCCTGGCTCTCTCCACGAAAGATGTTTTCCTCTATCTTTTCAAGTTTCAAGAGTTTTAAAAGTTGATCCAGCACATTTCCCTGAAAACATTCAACCATAATCGTGTTTACCCCTTAATCAATCAAAAATTGCCGCCAAAGGCCTCATTCAATTTTTTTATTTCTGTTCCTCTTCCAAAAAAAAGGCTGTCCCTTGATGTTCGAGTTTCAGGAATGTTCATAATATAGTCAGCATTGGGAACAATAGCAAATCTTATGATACACAGAAACCGTCAAGTATATCAATCAAGGAATTGGTTTCAGGCTTGGTTACATAGTTGTCTGCCATGACTCTTTTGCATTTTTCAATCATCTGATTGTTAATCAGGCTTGAAAAGATAACTATATATATGGTGTTTAGCTGTGTGTGGTGTTTGAGGGTACTGCTCAGGGTAAGGCCATCCATTTTGGGCATCTCGATATCGGTAACAAGAACTGTCGGTGATTTTGGATCAGACAGATCTTCAATGTGTGACATGCAGTAATCCAGAGCGGACTGGCCATTTTCAAAATCCTTGATCCTGACAAATCCAGCCTCTTTTAATACCCGTATAACTCCGTTACGGATAGTGGAGGAATCTTCTGCGAACAGTATATTTAACTTGTCTCGGCTCACAAGCTCTTTTTTGCTCATGCTCTTTTGTGATACCTCTTCAAGTACCATGTCGGGAAATACGGAAGATATAACCTGTTCAAGGTCAAGTACCATGATTTCGTGCCCATCCGCGTTGACAGAGCCTGTCACATAGGAACTTGCACCAATCATGCGGCTGATCGGAACAAATTCAGACCAGGAGAACCTGAATATACGGTTAACCCCCTGTGCTTTAAATGCGTTCATGGTGTTGTTGAACTCTGTCACAACCACGATATCCCGGACATGGGTTCCCTGATCACGGTTGGCTGTGGAAGGTTTGACATCAAGAAGCACCTGAAGATCCATAAGTGGAATGGTTCTTTTTCTGTAAAGAAGCATCCCGAGAATTTCAGGCGGTTTTTCAGGCATTGATGTGACAAGAGTGCTGTCAAAACTCTCGACTGACTGGATTTTGGCCACATTTATTCCAAAAAGCTGACCATTAATCCAGACAGTAAGAAGCTCCATCTCATTTGTGCCGGCACCGAGAAGTATTCCCTGGGATCGCATAATTCCTCCGGGTTTAAATTCCGTTAAAATCTATATTATGGATATTTGGTTTGGTCAAGCACATACCTTGCCTTGGCAGAAAGCTCATCCATTGTGAACGGCTTGTGGATAAACTCTACAGCTCCATCCAGTACTCCATGGTGTGAAATAATGTCGTCTGTATATCCGGACATGAAAAGGCATTTGATGGTCGGGGATATAATGTAGAGCATATCCGCAAGTTCTTTGCCGCTCATCCCTGGCATTATTACATCTGTAATCAGAAGATCAATCTTGATCGAATCGGATTTCGCGATACGGATAGCCTCAGTTGGAGTGATGGCTGGAAATACCTTGTAGCCAAGCTGTTCGAGCATTATTGTTATCATCTCCAGAAGATCTTTTTCATCCTCTACAAGCAGTATGCACTCCTTGCCGCATCAGAAACAAGATAGAGTACTGCC
>JADFYT010000408.1 GCA_015232935.1 Desulfamplus sp. | reverse complement strand
ATTATGACATCTCCCTCCTTTTCAATTGCATCAATTGCATTATTGAGAATATTGAGAAAAACCTGCTGCAACTGTGAACGGTCACTTGTGATATCAGGAATAGAGTCGTCGTAATCTGTCTTTATTCTTATATTATTGATCTGTGCATGGTGGCTCAGGAATTCTGTTGTTTTGGTCAGAACAGAATTTATATTGACCTTTTCCATCACCGGCTCCATGCTTCTTGCAAACCCAAGCATATTATGGGTGATTTTGTCGGCTCTTTGAACATGCTCCTCAATTTTATCAAGGCACTCCTGAAACTCCTTTAAATTGGGACTCTGCCTGATATCCTCCTCTTCAAGAAGGTCACGCATCCATCCTGCCTTTGTTGATATGATACCAAGAGGATTGTTTATCTCATGGGCAACTCCGGCCGCCATTTTGCCAAGAGCCGCAAGTTTGTCTGTCTGGATGACATGGGCATTGAGCTCCGCTACCTCCCTGTCTCTCTCCTGCAGGGTGTTAACACTTATACTGGTTGTAATTACAGTTGTTATAACAATACCCAAAAGAGCAAGAAAAAAGAGAGTTAGCTGCTCTGTTATCATATCTGAAAAAGAGAAGATGTTCTCATCAGGATCCTGGGATACCACAAGAAGCCACTGGCCGTTTCTGATCCACATACCATTATATATGGAGTTTTTATCAGGACCATCTCCTTTTTTAAGTACAGTGATTCCTGCACCGAACATGCTGGTATCAATTCCTGATTCTGCAAGTATCCTGTTTTTGTCAAACCTTGACGGAGACTGATATATGCCTGCACTGTTTATTATAAAGGCATTGCCGGTACTGCCCATCTGTGCGGTACTCACAATCCTGGTAAATATATCAAGATCAATGGTTGCACGCAAAATCCAGTCAGAACCATTAGTGCCTGATTTTACTGCGATGATGAAATGGGGAATTTTGCGATATCCCATGTAAACATCACTGATATAGACCCCTTTTACCATAACCTGATCAAACCACGCTTCATGGCTGTAATTCAAGCCGCTTAACTTGTACGGTCCAACATATGCAAGGTGCTTGCCTGTGCTGTCTATCACGCCAAGATCAATGATCCCGCCACCTGTCTTCTGGTTGATATTCTGGAACAGCTTCTGCAGATGGGATATATCACGGTAATAATCAAGCGTTGACATATTAGCGATTGCGGAAAGTATAACCAGCCTCTCTTCAAGAAAAATATCAAGTGTCTGGGCACACGCCCTGAGTCTGGAGTTTATCTGCTGTTCAATCCGCTGGTGGTAGGCTTTGGCAAAGCCGTAATATAAAGTATAGCCAAGAAGAGCTAATGGCACAAACGAGATAACCAATGTCATGATTATCATCTTGCGTCTGAATGCTCGATACATTAGATTTTGCTCCTTTAAACGGTCATGAACACGGGCAGCTTATCTGTAATTATTATTACAGTATTGAAATTCCTGAACAATAAAATCAACACCAATGCTGCAATTGGTATGCCATTTGCTGACACATGCTTTCAAGTTTGCAAACAGCTCTGATTTAATTGAAAAAAAAGGGTTTGACACTAACAATGATGTCAATAGAGGATATCTTTTTCGCTCTCTTTAGGTTTTACACAGTGTAAAAGAATCTGACATTTTCCTTTTTCAACCATCTACAGGAGTAACATTATGAAGACAGTAAAACATACAGAAGATATTATTAATTCCACGATGCTTCAACCAGGAAGCAAAATATACTGCTCCGGCAATGCAGCAACTCCGCAGGTATTTTTAAAACAGATCGCAGCAGATGAAAAAATAACAGATGTGCAGATTTTAAGCGTTCTTCTTCTTGGGGATGTAGGGGCGATTTTTGATGAAAAGGTGTGCCAGAGAATTACCCACAGAATCATTTTCAACAGCCACCACTCAAGAGGTGCGGTAAATCAGGGACTTGCTAAATATCAACTGATGCATCTGTCTGATATTCCAAGACAGTTGAGGCAATTTATAAAACCTGATATTGCCATGATATCTGTTTCAGGCCCTGACAATGGCGGCAATTACAGCCTTGGAACCACGGTTGAAGGTGTTGCCGAGGCTGTAAGGTGTGCAAAGGAGAATGACGGCCTTGTGATCGCGGAACGAAATGACAGAATGCCCTTTGTTCTTGGAGCAACCATATCCGAAGAGTCTATTGATTATCTTCTGGATGTTGACTATGACCTGCCGGTAAGCCCTGTAAAAAAGCCGGACGAGCTTTCCATGAGGATCGCAAAACTCATTGCAACTCTTTACATTGAGGACGGCTCAACTCTTCAGTATGGTATTGGAGAGGTTCCAGAAGCTGTGACTCAAGCCATTATCGAAAAAGGGGTAAAAGATCTCGGGATAAGAACAGAGCTTTTTGCGGACGCAATGAGGATTCTTGTTGAAAAGGGCATTGTGACCAATAAATATCTGAACAACCCCTTCTCTATAGG
>JADFYT010000407.1 GCA_015232935.1 Desulfamplus sp. | reverse complement strand
TTCCTGTTTGCGTGGCTCCGGGCTCTCTTGTAGTAATGACCTGATGGCCTTTTTCTGCAAGAAATCCGGCAATAGCTTCCATCTGTGTTGTTTTTCCTGAACCTTCTATGCCTTCGAGAGTTATAAACATAATTGACCCCGAATCTGTCAGGCCTGATTGAACCTGAATCTGTTTCGATGTATAAAGAACTGTAAATATTTGATTACTCAAGAATTTCAGTCAGACACTAATTGCAGCGAAGCTGTTTGTGTTCTCTTCCTTGTGATAGATCATGACTTGACATTTGAACTTTAAAATGGCTTTATACAGCAAAATTTCATTCAGTGCAAAATCAAACTTGATCTTATGGGAATTTGTGCCTTGTCTTTTTTATACGCTGTTTTTATAAAGATTATAACTTCTTTCGTTTCTGCTTATTCTTTGATTGTGGCTTGCATCAGATACGTATGCCCGCGGATTTTACCCGGCATCTTTATTATGTGTTTGCCCGCACTCTGTTTTTCCAGCATTGAAAATATCTCTGAAAAAGATGCCTCATGGCATATATCGGCCTCAAAGGTGAGTTATGACAATGAAAAACAGCTCTATATCGCAGAGGGCGACGTAGTCATTACCGGTACGGCAACACGGCTCAAAGCAGATTATGTTGAGTTTTCCAATATAACAAGGGATTCAGTCGCCTCTGGAAATGTGCTTCTGGTTTCAGGCAGGGACAGCATCACATGCGACCGGCTCAACCTGAATCTTGAAACAGAAACCGGCACTATTTATAATGGAACGGTTTTTATTGAACAGAACCATTTCTACATTAAAGGAGATACAATAAACAAAACCGGAAAACAGACCTATCAGGCTGGCAAAGCATCTGTGACCTCCTGCGACGGAGAGGATCCTGACTGGAAAGTGTCTGGCAAGGATATTAAAGTCACTATCGATGGTTATGGCACAGCAAGGGATGTTACCCTGTGGGCAGGTGACATTCCTGCTCTATACTCTCCGGTGTTACTTTTTCCCGCCAAAACAAGACGCCAGACCGGTCTTATGACTCCACGCCTGTCAACTTCAAACAGAAAGGGGTTTCGGGTGGAGCAGCCAATTTTTCTTGCCATTTCCAGAGGAATGGATGCCACTTTCCATACTGATTACATGACCCAAAGAGGTATAAAAACCGCTCTTGAATACCGTTATGTTTTAAGTGGCGAGAATTACGGCTCCTTTTTTTATGATTACCTTGATGACAATAAAATTGATGATGGTACCGAGGCGTCAGCGGATTACAGCTTTGCATCGACTCCTATAAGGGCTGATGCTGACCGCTACTGGTTCAGAATGAAAAACAGCCACACTTTTGACAACATCCTCAATACAAGGCTTGATATAGATTACGTTAGCGATTCAGACTATCTGCGTGAGTTCAAGGAGGGTTTTACCGGCTTCAATACCGTCAGCAAATACTTTAGTGATACCTTTGGAAGAGCAATTGATGAGTATGATGATACCACGCGGGTAAACAGCCTGAATATAAACCGGACATGGTCAGGATCAAGCCTTAACATGGGGGCACAGTGGATTGACAATGTTGTTGCAAGGCAGACTGACAGCGAGGATACAACTCTTCAAAAGCTGCCCTCATTCGAGTTCAATACAGTCAGGCGGCAGATTGGCGGGACATTCCTCTATTATGATCTTGACTCGGAATATCGTTATTTTTATCGGCAGGACAATACAACAGATCAGCAGGACAATCCAGCAGTTATGTACCAGCCCGGGGGGGCGGGGCATTTCAGGGACTTGTCAGTCGGACACCGCACAGATATATTTCCCAGAGTTTATACTCCTCTTAGATTTGGATCTTTTTACCTGGAACCATCGGCAGGTTTGCGTCAGAGCATTTGGTATGCAACCTCTCTGGATGAATATTCAGGCAGTTACCAGAATAGTTATGAACATCAGCAGCCAGTTTCATTTGAAGGTTTTGGCAGTTCATCAGAGATGGCGGGGAGAGGAGACCTCGCAGATACAAACCTGGCAGAT
This sequence comes from Desulfamplus sp., assembly GCA_015232935.1. Classification (GTDB taxonomy): domain Bacteria; phylum Desulfobacterota; class Desulfobacteria; order Desulfobacterales; family Desulfobacteraceae; genus Desulfamplus. The sequence continues at coordinate 445 of JADFYT010000407.1, read as the reverse complement.
GTAAGCCTTGCAGACACAAACCTTGTGGATGGAGCTCTGGCCGGCAGAAACCTGGCAGGTGGAAAGCATTTCAGCCACAGAGAGATGATTGACTTCAATCTGGAATTGTCAACAAAACTTTCAAGGGTATTTAATACAGATAACAGTTTCGCAGAAAAGATCAGGCATGAGGTTCTGCCTTCAATTGAATACTCGTTTGCTCCTGACATCAGCCAGAATGATCTGCCATATTTTGATGGTATTGATCGCATTGAAGAGCAAAATCGAATTACATGGAGCATTGGAAACCGGCTGACATCCCGAAACAAAAACAAAATTAGTCGTTCTGAAATCAACTCTTCCCAAAATGGCCATTTCAAGGATGGTTCTTCCGGAGAAGAAAAAAAAAAAGATGTTTACGATAACAGAGAAAGAACTCTCCATGATAACAGAGAAAGAACTCTCC
>JADFYT010000406.1 GCA_015232935.1 Desulfamplus sp. | reverse complement strand
CAGATTAAATTCTTTAGCCTTACATCTCAATCTATCAGGAACAATGATATGAAAGAAAAAATGACTCTGGATTTTTTTTCCCTTTATACTTCCCTTATGAAAAATAATCTCTTCTATTGAGCATATTCGATTATTTTCCTGATCATGGAACCGATGCCAGTTCAACACTCCGTTTCCAAAATTCTTTGAGTAAATATTCCGGGATGTATTGATGGTTGTCGTTAAGGGTGTTTGACCATTTTTCATCTGTTCAAAATCCGGAATATCCAGTATGAAAATCCCTTCAGTCTTCATTACTCTGCCTGCCTGATAAAAGAATTGGTTGATCTGATCATCTGATAAAAGGGATATGCTGTTGCCAAGTGCGGTGACGCACTCAAAGTGGTTTTCAGCAAAGGGCAGATAGAGTGCATCTCCAACTACGTTGTATGCAGGTGCTCTAAGTCTTGGTCTCTCCATGTTTATTAAATTGCAGGCCTGTTGCGTCAGGAAAGGGCTGATATCAATGCCAATGGATTGAATGCCGTTTCTGGCAAACGCGGCTAAATGCCTTCCTGCCCCGCAGAAAAGATGCAAGGCCGTTTCAACATGTTTCAGGTGGGAGGATAGCAGATCAAATTCAATGGCTGCAAGTTCATGATCCTGGTGTTCATCATCAAACTCGTAGGAGAGGTTACCGTGTTCGCTGTAAAAACTTGTATTGTCAAACATTGATGTTTCTATTCCCGATTTGGTGGCCATGTGGCCGTACTGAAGCTCGTGTTGCCCCGTTCTACACCCGACAGTCAAATTTTGTAAAGAACATTAGAACATTAGAAATGGGCGGTCAATCAGTGAATCAGGGTACAGGTCATTTTATAGCGGTTATCTTGCTTTCCGTGGCTTATTGGAAAAACCTGACTGCCTGATACAAAGATCCTTTTGCCTTTTGCCGTAAAAAGGATATGGATTCGATGTGATATAAACAGATTGTGATGAGCAGTTGGACTCGTTGCAGCCGATACTTGCTCCAAAGTCTTAAGTTTAATATCCAGTCTGCCAGATTCAATATCAAGGCTTTCAGGTTCAATACTCAGCCTGCCAGATTCACCATCCGGTCTGTCAGGTTCAATATTGAGGCTGCCAGATTCATTATCAAGCCTCTCAGGTTCAATAAAGTCCTGCACCACCACCGGAATATTCTGCTCTATCATCTTCTTCATAAAAAAAATATGGTATTGAATCAACAGGCGGTCCACAAGTTTGCCGTTGACGCTGTTTTCATCCAGAAAAGCAAAAAGAGTCTGCCTGATAATTGATTCAAGATCGGTATAACATAGATAGCCATACTTACTATAATGAAGACAAAGAGTTTCATTTACCCTGTTATAAAAAGATAGCTTCATATTGTTAATAGAACTTGTGGAATCAACAGAATTTATCAGGGTAGCGGATGTAGTACAGGTAGATGGAGCATCATATAGACTGGACTTGGCAGAGTGATTGGAGTTAGCAGGTAGAGTGAAATTAACAGCAGAAGTGTTAGTTTCATTAAGGATTCTGGCCGCCGATGTTTTAAAGATCTCTGTAAAAAGAGCTTTTATTTTGACTGTCATTGTAAAATTTACAATCGCCTGATAATTCGCATGACAGTAATCTCTTGAAAGATGGCACAAAAGGTGTTTGAGCGGCTTGAAATTTTTTATAATCTCTGATCGAGGAGTTTCAGGGGGAAACACCATAACCCCGTTACCTCCAAAAACACTGCCGATGGCAATTTTTACCACTTTTTTTTTCAATGGCTCCAGACCGCAGCTACAAGGGTTATATTGACTCAACAATACCGAATGTGCCAGATGTCGGCGGATCATCTTTATACACTCATGGTCAAGTTTTAGAGCAGTATAGCACTCAGTTGTCGATAACATAGCCATTATCACTTTGGATCTGAGTATCAGGCGTGCAAATGGAGATGCATCCAGGGCAACCCGGTTTTTTCTGGCAGCTTCAATGATGGGATGGGCAGGGTGGAGATCTTCAAAATGGCAGTCAAGATAGATGATATCAATGATATCCCCATCTCCGGTTTTGAGGTTATCTCCATTAAAGGAAAGGGTGTGGTGAAAGGCGTAGTGAATATTGACACCTGATTCTCGAAGCTTTCTTACGCTTCTGACACTGGAGTAGTATAGGTCATCATGTTCAACATAGGCGATAGATGGTCTTCTTTTAGGGGATATTCTGTTTGATATACAATGGCATTCATATGCGTGACAGATTGCATCCATAACTGCTTCAACAGGTTCTGGATTTGCGTCCGGATCTGTAAATGAATGGAGTGCGATAGCTTCCGCAGTACCTGAATCCTCTTCAAGTCCGCCTACAGCACCTATATTCCACTCAATGCTTTTATTGTTGAAATGATCGTCTCCAAGATGTGCTCCGGCAAGGATATTGCTGGTTTTATACTCATCAATCAGGGATTTTAACCATGGGGATAGGT
>JADFYT010000405.1 GCA_015232935.1 Desulfamplus sp. | reverse complement strand
CAGACAGATGGCAACATTGAAAGGGAGCGAGACAGAAAAAAACATTTTGAAGGCCTTTGCAGGCGAATCCCAGGCCAGAAATCGCTACAATTACTTTGCAAGCAAGGCTAAAAAAGAGGGTTTCGTGCAGATGGCAGATATTTTTGAAGAGACTGCCAATCAGGAAAAAGAGCATGCAAAACGGCTTTTCAAATTTCTGGAAAGTGGTCAGGAGCTTGAGATAACGGCATCTTTCCCTGCGGGATTTATAGGTGATACCAAAGAGAACCTGATTGCATCTGCGGCAGGAGAACATCATGAACATACTATCATGTATCCTGAATTTGCGGCAAAGGCTCGCCAGGAGGGGTTTGACAACATTGCAGATGTATTTATGGCTATTGCTGTGGCAGAAAAACAGCACGAAAAAAGATTTCTTGCCCTGAAGGGAAACATTGAAAATGGCACTGTATTCAAACGCGGTGCCTCTGTTACATGGAGATGCAGAAACTGCGGTTATCTTCATGAAGGAGAATCGGCTCCTGATGAGTGCCCCGCATGTGCACACGCCCAGGCCCATTTTGAGCTTCTTGGGGAAAATTATTGATAATTGCGGTGTTGTAAATAAACATTAATGGACAGATTCTGGCCACCCCGAATCATGAAAATCAGGACGCGTTTTCATGGTAATAGTGTGAAACCAGGATACAACAGGATGGAACAAAAGTAATCTGACAGAAAAACATCAATTAACAGTGTAATGCATTAAAGGAGACAATTAAATGGCAGAAAAACTTGGTATTTACAAATGCGAAAAATGTGGAAACATTGTTGAAGTGCTACATGCATCCAAGCCCCCAATGAGCTGCTGCAATGAGACCATGACCATCCTTGCTGAAAATTCAGTTGATGCGGCCAAGGAAAAGCATGTGCCGGTAATTGAAAAAATTGAAGGCGGCTATCTTGTTAAAGTGGGAAGTGTCGCACATCCAATGGAAGAGAAGCATCTTATTGAATGGATTGAACTCAATGCAGAGGGAATTGTCTATAGAAAATTTCTCAAACCTGGAGATGCCCCACAGGCAACCTTTCTAACGGATGCCCAGAGCGTTACAGCAAGAGAGTTCTGCAATCTCCACGGGTTCTGGAAAGCCTGATTTTAAATAGATAACGTCATCCTTCATAGTACCTGAAAAGCAGTTGACACTCTTTTTGAGATAATCCCCTAAAAGCGGGGATATGGGTTCAAAAAGGTGTCAACTGACAAATCAATGACGATTATTTTGTTGTTTCAATAATTTTCCGGCCTATTTTCTGCCCCATCTCAAAACATTTTTCAAGAGCATCCTTATCAGGCACATACTGAATTTTCAGGCCATTATCAATAATTTCCATCCCCATTGCCTCAAATTCCTGATTCAATATTTTTACAGCCTCGCCGCTCCAGCCATATGAGCCAAATGAAGCTGCAAGCCTGTTTTTGGGTTTTAACCCCTTGATATAGGTCATTACATCTGCAATCACGGGAAAAATGCCGTTGTTCAAGGTAGGAGAGCCAACAATCAAAGCCTTTGTATCCAGAACTTCCGTCATTATATCGCTTCTGTGGCATTTGCGTGTATTCATTAACCTGACATTGACTCCGAGCGATTCTATCCCTTTGGCAATCTCGCGTGCCATTTTTGCCGTGCTGCTCCACATGGTGTCAAAAATAACCACCGCCTTTTTACTCAATTCCTGACGACTCCACCTGTCATAGGCACCAATGATTTTGCCCGGGTTATCTCTCCAGATAACCCCGTGATCCGGGCATATCATTTTTATTTCAAGGCCTGATGCAGCAACACTTTTTAGAAGTTCCTGAACTCTTGATGAGTAGTTAAGTAAAATATTGGCATAGTATTTTGCGGCATGATCCATTACAATATCGCCGATCTCATCATCAAAGATGCAGTCACCGGCATAATGTTGACCAAAGGCATCGCTTGAAAATAGGATTTTATCCTCTTTCGCATAGGTAAACATACTGTCTGGCCAGTGAAGCATTTTTGTCTCAAGAAATGACAGGGTACGTTTCCCGATATTGATCTCTTCCCCGTTTGCAACACTTCTAAGGTTTAAGGGACGTGAGAAATGGCTTTTCAGATTTTTCATCCCCATACTGGAACACAAGACAGTTTTGTCCTGTCCAATTCTGTGCATAACATGTGGAAGCGAACCTGAATGGTCCATCTCTGTATGATTGCTGATGACCATATCAATTTTGGAGGGATCTATTATTTTGCTTATATTATCAATAAGTTCCTCTGCAAATTCTTTTTTTACCGTATCTATAAGTACATTTTTTTCATCAAGTACAAGAAAAGCATTGTACGATGTTCCTTCATAGGTAGAGTATCCATGAAAATCACGAATATCCCAGTCACGGCATCCAACTGAATAGATTCCATCAGCAATTTGAACAGGTTTAAACATGTTTGTATCTCCTTGAATTTTTTAAATAAATAAA
>JADFYT010000404.1 GCA_015232935.1 Desulfamplus sp. | reverse complement strand
ATAGAAGAGCTTTCAAGGCTAAATGCCCTTGCAAGAGGCAAAAATGTTCAGGTTTATGTGGCGTTCAACTCTCTTGTAAAACAAAATGAGCTTGAAAAAACAGCTCGTGTAATTGCAAAACTCGCTAAATATGTTCGTCCTCACGCTTTGATCATACAGGATCCAGGACTTGTTGAGATTGCCCGCATGGCAGGCTTCAAAGGAGAGCTTCATCTTTCCACACTGGGTAACTGCTCCTTTGCTGCCGGACTTGAATGTGCCAGCGATGCCGGCTTTAGCAGGGTTGTGCTGCCACGGGAGTTATCTATTGACGAAATAAGAATGGTTGCACAAAACAGACCCGAAGGTGTTGACCTTGAAGTTTTTGTGCATGGGGCACTTTGCTACGCTGTCTCGGGAAGGTGCTACTGGAGCAGCTGGTTTGGCGGAAGAAGCGGGCTTAGAGGCAGATGTGTGCAGCCGTGCCGACGAATATACAAACAGCAGATCATGCCGCAGACTCAACTGCCGACCAGACATCAGCCTCAACGTTACGTCAAGCAACAGACAAAGTCACAAACCGGCGTTCAATCCGAAAACCAGTCAAAATATCAGCCCGAAATTCAATATAATACGGAAAGATTTTTCTCCTGCCTTGATTTTTCTGTCGATGTGCTTGTTAAGGTACTCAAGGATATTCCAGAGGTGACCACATGGAAAATAGAGGGGAGAAAGAAAAGCCCGCATTATGTTTTCTACACGGTCAGAGCCTATAAGATGCTTCGGGATCATGGACACGATCCCGGACAGAAGAAAATTGCACTCTCATTTCTGGACTATGCCCTTGGCAGGCCTTCAACCCATTACATTCTGCTCACGCAAAATCCTGTTAATCCCGTTAATCCACAAAAAAAAGATAACACAAAAGGCAACGATACAGAAACAGGCTCGGGTCTTTTTGCCGGAAGGATTAAATATGGCGGTGACAATATAAAATCCAACATGCCTTATTTTATTACACGGGAAGCTCTCTTGAAAGATGATTTATTAAGAGTTGGCTATGAAGATGACTCTTTCCACACTATTTTGCGTGTAACAAGAGATGTCCCCAAACATGGAAGATTTGTCCTTCAAAGCACTAAAAACGCCAGAAGCAAAAACTCCGGGTTAAGGAAAGGGACACCTATCTTCATTATTGACAGACGGGAAAAGGAGGTCTGGCTGCTGATTAATGAACTGGATGCCGAGCTTGACAAATACAGCTCTCCGGATATTAGGCCTCAAGAGATTGAAGCGAGTCGCCCTTCAAACGACCATAGAGAAAGCCGTTATTCCGGGCTTTGTGAAAGAAGTTCCCATATCTCTCTTTATGGCTACGGAGAAGAATCAAAAATAAAAACATCCATTAAATCCGGCGTGACTGGCGGGCTATGGTTGTCTGAAAGTTCATTGAAACGCTGCTCTCTCGGGAAGATAAAAGATATTTGGTGGTTTTTGCCACCTGTAATATGGCCTGTTAACGAAAAAAGATTATTGGATACACTCGCACAGACTTTGTCTGCCGGTGCAAAAAATTTTGTTCTGAACATGCCCTGGCAGATATCATGTTTCAGGCAGGTCAATATCCATCAAAACCACAACCATTTGGAGAACCTTAATCTCTGGGCTGGCCCATTTTGCAATGTCTCCAACACGGCTCACATCGAATTTTTGAGTCATTCAGGATTTAAAGGTGCATTCATTTCACCTGAACTTGCTCAGGATGATTATCTTGATATTTCAGCAAAGACAAATTTACCACTTGGAATTGTCATTAAAGGCAACTGGCCGCTTGCGATTTCAAGAACAATATCGCAGGATATTCTGACGGATGAGCTTTTTTCAAGCCCCAGAGGAGAGAGTGCTTGGATTTCAAAACATGATGAGGATTACTGGATTTTTCCAAACTGGCAGATTGATCTTTCCCATAAAAAAGATATTTTAGAAAAAGCTGGTTATTCACTCTTTTTAACCATACAGGAGCCAACCGGGCAATCTATCAGCATGAAGCAAAGACAGGGGTTGTGGAATTGGGAAGTTGGACTCTTGTAACAAACCGATGTGGCTGTTTTCTTTTTAGCCATCCCGAACCATGAAAATGCCACAAGAATAGACCTCCTGCAAAACTCTCTTTCCATCCAGCAGTATCAAGGAGTAAAATCCAGTTTGGCAGGAAGTCTAACTACACTTTTTTGTAATTATAAAACAATTGCAGCGATCTCTTCTTTTCCCAAAATCCTTAATGTAAAAAAACTAAAATAAATGCTTGACCTTTTTATTGTTTTGCAATATGTCAACCAAGCAAAATATATGGGGCAATCCCACGCCTCATGTTTTATTTTGAAAATGCAGTCATATCTGGTTGTCTTCAGAGAAACTTAAACCTTATGGATGGAGTTTGTATTGAAAACACAACAGCGAAAAACCTCTTTTTTTCTTACCTTTTTTATTCTTTTTCTTTTCTGGGTCATA
>JADFYT010000403.1 GCA_015232935.1 Desulfamplus sp. | reverse complement strand
CAATACATTGACTGGAAAAAAAGATCTGTTTGTACCGCTTGAACCTGGAAAAGTCAGCATGTATGTGTGCGGCCCCACTGTTTATGATACAAGTCATATAGGCCATGCACGCTCTGTTGTAGTTTTTGATGTCATTTTCAGGTGGCTGCGGGAGTCAGGATATGATGTGTGCTATGTCAGAAATTTCACTGATGTGGATGACAAGATTATCAACAGGGCCAACGAGACAGGCAAGGATCCTCTGGAGATTTCAGAAAAATATATAAAGGAGTTCCACAATGAGATGGATGCCTTGAATGTGCTCAGGCCAACCATTGAGCCAAAAGCCACTGAACATATTTCAGATATTATTCAGTTCATTGAGATGCTCATTGAAAAGGGGCGTGCATACCATGTTGAGGGAAGTGATGTCTTTTTTTCAATTGACTCGTTTGAGGGGTATGGCAAGCTCTCCCACAGAAATCCTGATGATATGATTGCCGGAGCCAGAATAGCAGTTGATCAGAACAAGAGAAACCCGATGGATTTTACCCTGTGGAAACCCGCAAAGCCAGGAGAGCCTGCCTGGGAGAGCCCATGGGGAGCTGGCAGACCTGGATGGCACATTGAATGTTCAGCAATGAGCAACCGTTATTTGGGGCAGAGCTTTGACATTCACGGAGGAGGAAAGGATCTTATTTTTCCCCACCATGAAAACGAGATTGCACAGTCCGAAGCCCTCTTCGGAAAGCAGTTTGTCCAGTACTGGATTCACAACGGGTTTGTAGATATCAATAATGAAAAGATGTCAAAATCACTTGGTAACTTTACAATGATAAAGGATGTTCTTGTCAGATATCATCCAGAGGTTATCCGGCTGTTTCTTCTGTCCAAACACTACAGAAGTCCTATTGACTACAATGAAAACTCAATGGACGAGGTAATTTCCACCCTGGATAAAATCTATGGCTTTCTGGATCGGGCAAACAAGGCAGGGGTGCCTGTAGTCAGTATAACCAAAAACAAAGCCTCGTTCACTGGTATTTCCTCCGGAGACTCATGGGCAGCTTTCAAAGATGACATGGACGATGATTTCAACTCTGCAAGAGGGATTGCAACCATCTTTGATACTGTAAAAAAAGGAAATAAAATTCTTGATGCAGTCAGGGATTATTCAGAAAAAAGTTCGGTAGAGTCCCTGTCTGCGGAAAACATCAAGGTTCTTGAGACAATCTGTTTTGATCTTCAGAAGATGGGAAATATCCTCGGCATTCTTTCCCAGACACCAGGAGAGTATTTTACAGGTAAAAAAGAGGCCGGGCTTGCAGACAGGGCAATTGATCCAAAAATGGTTGATCAGTTGGTCATGGAGAGGACAGAAGCCAGAAAATCCAGAAATTTTGCAAAAGCAGACGAGATAAGAGCTATGCTTGACTCCATGAATATCATTCTGGAAGACGGGCCTGGCGGCACAACATGGAAATTTACCCATTAAAAAAAATAATTGTTGTATGCGGTCCTACAGGAATTGGCAAAACAGGTTTTGCTATTGAGCTTGCAAGAAGATTCAATGGCGAGATTATTGGTGCTGATTCCATGCAGATCTATAAATATATGGATATCGGGACAGCCAAGCCTGATAATGCAGAAAGAGAGCTTGCCCCCCATCATCTTATTGATTTTCTTGAGCCGGACAAGGAATTTGATGCCGGCAGATATATGGAAATGGCAGACGGTGCAATAAATGATATCTGTTCCCGATCAAAAATTCCTGTTGTTGCTGGCGGAACCGGATTTTATATAAAGGCTCTTCTTCACGGCCTTTTTAGGGACAGAAATGCAGATGTGAACGTGATTGCACGGCTTGAAAAAGAAAAAGAGGAAAAAGGAAGTCATTTCCTGCATGAAAGGCTATCCATTCTTGATCCTGAATCAGCAGGCAGAATCCATCCCAATGACGGTTTCAGAATTGTAAGGGCACTTGAGGTCGTTGAGGTTACAGGAAGCCCCATATCAACATTTCAGAATCAGCACGGTTTTTCTTCACAACGCTATAATCCTCTCGAAATTGCTCTTTGCATGGATAGATCTGAATTATATCACCGTATTGAAAAGCGGGTTGACATGATGATGGAGCAAGGATTTGTTGATGAGGTGGAATGGCTTATTGGAAAAGGATATGGCTGTGATCTTAAATCCATGCAATCAATTGGTTATCGCCATGTCTGTGATCTGCTTCATGATCGTGCCTCAATAGATGATACGGTACGGCTGCTAAAGCGTGATACAAGGCGTTATGCAAAACGGCAGTTGACATGGTTCCGGCAGGACAGGGAGGCAATCTGGCTCTCTCCTCAGGAGACTGGTAAGGCAGAGGAAATCATAAAAGAATTTATTACAGGGAAACAATGAATACGTTTTTGAAACAACGTATTGACATAGATGCAGTTTATGTTTGACAAGGAGCTGATAATATTAACACTCTAATATGGATACGTTTTCTTATGATAAAAAAAAGAGA
>JADFYT010000402.1 GCA_015232935.1 Desulfamplus sp. | reverse complement strand
AGTTCCTTGAATGTTCAGGAATGAGTCTGAAATAAACATTCCCATTTAAAAATCTATATACGCCGTCCCTCAAGGTCGGTGATTCTGAAATGAGCAAGTTATTTAAAACCGGTTCCTTAATGCGGCTCTTTAGCCATTTGAATACAGATTGAAGCAATCGTCTCATCCGCAAAAGGGTTGCCAAGCTCTTTTGCCCTCGTCGCAATCTGTGACAACTCATCCGGGTGTGAATGTGCAAATTCAATTTTTTCTTTTAGAAACTCTCCGGACAAATTCTTGTCAGATATCATCCATGCAGCACCTCTGTCTGCGAGGCTTTTAGCATTAAATGTCTGGTGATCATCTGCGGCAAACGGGTATGGCACAAGAAGAGAGGCTTTGCCAATGGCTGTTATTTCTGAAATGGTACCAGCACCTGCTCTGCAGATAATGAGGTCGGCCATTGCCTGTATCCTTGGCAGATCATTGAAAAATGCACTTGCGTGAACCTCAAGGGAATCCTCGGTTTTAGTTTGAGCCGCTATCTTTTTGTAGATCTCCAATACCCTTTTTTCATCTGCGGCACCAGTCTGGTGAATTATCTGGTAGCCCCCACGATATTTCATCAGTTCAAGTGCCTCAATAAACGCTGTATTTATGCTTTTTGCTCCCTGGCTTCCGCCAGTGACAAGTATGGTGAATTTTTTCTTCAGTTCCTTGGCAGTAACTATTGATGGTCTGTTTTCAGGAATATAAGATGCATCACCGCAACTATGGCTGGATTGAAAATTATGAACAATTAAATGATCTGTCTCATTTTTTCTGATTGTATTGCCGGTGTGTATAGTTTTTGTACTCTGCTCCAAACCTCTGGTATCTTTGAATGATGTGAATATCACATCTGCAAAACGGGCAAGTATTCTGTTTGTTATGCCGGCAATACTGTTTTGCTCCTGAATGGCTGTCGTAACACCGCACAGCCTTGCTCCAAGCACTACGGGTCCGGAAGAGAATCCTCCTACCCCGACTACAATATCCGGCCTGAACTTTATGATAATGTTGACAGACTGGATGATTGAGACAGGAATTTGAAGTGCGGCTTTTATTTTTTCAAGAATGCCTTTGCCCTTTATGCCGGCAGAAAAGATTCGCTCATGTGCAAAACCATATCTTGATAATGTCTGAATCTCAAAAGACGCACCCGTACCCACAAACAGGATACTTGCGTCCGGCTTGATCCTCAAGAGAGCCTGGGCAATTGCGATCCCGGGAAAAAGGTGACCGCCTGTCTTGCCGCCTGCAATAATAACTCTAAACGCTCTTTTCAACTTTTCACCAGTCTCGTTTTTTGCCGCTTGCAGCAATACTCATTAATATTCCCATACCAGCCATGTTCATCAGAAGCGATGTTCCTCCATAACTTAAAAAAGGCAATGTAAGACCCTTGGTTGGAAGAAGTCCCATTGTTACTCCAGCATTGATAGTTACATGCAGTGTAAGGCTTGACGTAATTCCGGTTGCTAAAAATGTCCCGAACAGCGTATCAGCTTCTCTTGCGATGTGGATTCCCTTAAGAATAATAATACCGTACAATACAAGTATCCCCAGAACTCCGACAAGCCCAAGCTCCTCCCCGATTATGGAGAGTATAAAATCGGTATGAGGTTCAGGAAGGTAGTGGAGCTTCTGGATTCCCATGCCCATCCCTTTGCCGAACAATCCCCCCGAACCAAATGCTTTAAGAGAATGCGTGATCTGGTATCCGGTATCAAGAGGATCGTCCCAGGGTTTGAGGAATGCGAAGATTCTTTTCCAGCGGTACTCCACTTTATATACCAGAAAATATGCGATCGGGACAACTAATGGGGCTGGGCACAACAGATGTATCAACTTGACCCCTGCAACAAACATCATGATCCACGAGATTGCCGCCATGATAACAACAGTGCCCAGATCTGGCTGAATCAGAATCAGAATGGCCAGGAGACCCAGAATCACCACATGGGGGAAAAAGCCCACAAGAAAATGAGAGATCATCTCCTGCTTTTTGTTCAAGGAGTAGGCAAGAAAAATTATCAGGGCAAGTTTTGCAAATTCAGATGGCTGAAATGTAAACCCTGGAAGTCTCAGCCACCGATAAGCCCCACCCGCCTTAATCCCAAGGCCTGGAATCTGTACCGCTACAAGAAAAGTTGCAGCAACCAACAGAATGATATAGGCGGACGGGTTCAATATTTTGTAGGGGATAAACGATATCGCGAACATGATCAAAATCCCCATGGAACAAAAAATGAATTGTTTCTTTACATAATAAAGTGCTGTCCCATGCTCTGATATACTGATAGAGGCACTCGCACTGTGCACCATTATTATCCCAAGACCCGCAAGTATAATAACAGGAAACAGTATGGCAGGCTCGTTCAGAAATGGATATGTTTTTATCTTTGTGTCTTGCGTCACGTCTTTTTAATTCAACCTTTCTTAGCTGTCTTTACCATGAAATGCATTTTGATTTTCATGGTT
>JADFYT010000401.1 GCA_015232935.1 Desulfamplus sp. | reverse complement strand
AAAAGGTTATGGGAAGAAGCGGAACAGGGCTCGGTATGGCAGTAGTCTGGGGAACAGTACAGGATCATCAGGGATACATAGATATAAAAAGCGTACCGGATTCAGGAACAACTTTTACCCTCTATTTTCCTCTTACATCACAGAGACAAAGCGAGTCGCCAGTATCCATCTCTTTTGATGATTACAGAGGAAGAGGAGAACATATTCTTGTGGTTGATGATCTAAAGGAGCAAAGAGATTTGGCAAAGGCAATGCTGACAAAGCTTGGTTACCGTGTTTCGTCTGTGGATAGCGGAGAGAGAGCTGTAGAATTTATCAAAACAGCATCTGTTGATCTGCTTGTTCTGGATATGATAATGGAGCCTGGTATTGATGGCCTTGAAACCTACAAAAAGATTCTCCAGGTCAACCCGGGTCAGAAAGCAGTTATTGCCAGCGGATTTTCAGAAACAGACAGAGTAAAAGAGATGATGACTCTTGGTGCGGGCAGATATATCAAAAAGCCTTATGGATTACAAAATATTGGAGAGACTGTTAAGGCTGCTCTCTCTGCTTGAACTATCAGATACTTGTCTCAATGGTTCGGACACTTTTAAATAACATAGCATAACTAATATATAACCCAAATAGCTTAAAAAAAGGTAATACAGATGAGATTGATAGAAAAACTTGGCAAAGAGTTTGTAGTAACGACAGAACTTGGGCCGGTAAAAGGGGTACACACCAATGAATCTCTTGAAAAGGCGGAAGGATATCTGCCTCTTGACGGCATAAACATTCACGACTGCCCGATGGGAAACTTGAGAATCAACGCCACCATGATGGGAGCTCTTGTCCAGAACAGACTCGATATTGATGCTATTCCTCATTTTACATGCCGTGACAGAAGTCTTCTTGGAACCCAGGCAGATCTTCTGGGAGCCCATGCAATGGGTATCCGGCACATTCTTGTAACAACCGGTGATCCTCCAAGGCACGGCCCTTTTGCCGAGACTTCAAAAGCTGTGTACAATCTAAACACCTTTGAGCTTGTAAGGCTTGTCAAAAAGCTGAATGCAGGACTTGATTACAATGACAGGGAGTACGGAGGGCAGACTGAATTCAATATCTCCTGCACTGCTGTGCCAACCTCAAAGGATATGGATCGTGAGATATCCAGGATGGAGAAGAAAATAGAGGCGGGTGCTGATTTTTTCCAGACCCAGGTTGTTTATGATGCACAAAAGGCGGTCAGGTTCGCCGAAAAGTCAAAATCATTGGGAAAACCCGTGATTATGGGGATCATGCCTCTTAAGAGTCTCAAGATGGCAAGCTACATGAAAGATCACGTGGACGGCATAGATATTCCTGACAATATCATCGACAAAATGAAAGAGGGTATGGATGGCATCGAGATAAGCTGCGAAATTGTCAAGCAGGTATTTCCATATTATGACGGTATCCATATCATGGCCATGGGAAACATCAGCGGAACCAATGCCATTATTGAGTATGTCAATACGTTAACCAGGTAAAAAAATCGTTTTCATCGACCTGCCAACACCCATAGGAACGTATTTTTTTACGAATCAGTAAAATGCAGAAAGGCTGCTCTCAAATATAATCAACGGAGGCCATCACTTTGAACAGGATATTTCCCAAAGCAGAAAAGAGTTTCTTGTAAAAGACTATGAACAGGGGTTCAGCAGCTACTGTCAGTTCAAGGTCATGGACATGACCAGCGGAACCTTTCATTCCAGAGTCGAGATCAATGAAAATCATCGTCAGCAGGATGGATTCACCCATGCCGGAGTGATGGCAACCATGGCAGACCAGACCGCTGGTTACGCCGCCTTTACAACGGTTGCCGAGACATTTCAGATCCTGACCATTGAATTTAAAATTAATTTTCTCAAACCGGCTTCTGGAAATGACCTGGAGTGTTTTTCCAAAGTTATAAGAAGAGGCAGGCAGATAATAATTGCCGAATCTGAGATCATGGACATACGTGATGGTGAACAGGTGCCTGTAGCCAAGGCCATGGTCACTTTGATGGCTGTGCCCAAAGAGAGTCTCAAAAGGTCCGTTTGAACATAGGCAGCTTCGCTGCCATTGTTATTACAGGATTGAAATTCCTGAGTAATAAAATAAACCGGCATGGCTGTTTGATCGATGGTTTGGCAAGGGCCTGCTTACGAGTCAATCAGGGCAATATTGATATTTTTGTTCATTGCGGTTTATGTTGCGGATATACCATCTTCTTTGATGGCGATTAAAATTTCTCATAATAACAGGAATTCGTTCAAGAATGTTAAGCCCTGGCGTTGGCTCCCAGCCAAGTTTTTTCCGGGTACAGGTTGTGTCAACCACAAGGGGGCGATCAACATAATCGATCATCCATGCTTGTTCATAGGTTTTTCTCTTTAACATAGTGTTAAAAGCATATTTTCCATGCAAGACCATTCTGGCAAAAGGCAATGGAACACTCAACGGTTTTATGGAAAAATTTTTGTCGCACTCTTTTCTGAT
>JADFYT010000400.1 GCA_015232935.1 Desulfamplus sp. | reverse complement strand
TAACAAAGAACAGGTGATCGGAGCAGGTTATATTGAGTCAACCAGTGCTACTCGACCCGGAGCAGGAGTTATTGAGCCAACTCACTCTACCCGCCTGAAGGAATAGCAAGGAAATTTGCCAGAAACTTATGAAAACATTTTACATTACCACCCTTGGCTGCAAGGTAAACCAGTATGAATCTGACGGAATTGCATCTGAACTTGTCTCGGGCGGATGGCAAAGAGAGAATAATCCGGAACTTGCCCGGATCTGCATTATAAACACCTGTGCAGTCACCTCAAGAGCTGCAATGCAGTCAAGGCAGCAGATCCGAAGCATTATCAGATCCAGTCCTGATGCAAAAATCATCGTAACAGGTTGTCACGCCCAGACCGCACCTGATGAAATCCTTAAAATTGACCAGGTGGATATAATAACCGGGCACCAGGACAAGTTCAAAATAGCCAGAGCGATTCTTGAGTCTGAAAAGGATGATGCTTCCGGTTTCGCCGCAATGCCGCCTGTTGAAATGCCGTTGCCGGCTCCAATCCGGCCATTGCCTGGCAGCAAACCGCATTCAGGAAGCAGAACATACACGGACACCAGGACATCCCCAGACAGCAAAACATCCCTATACAAAAAAACATGCCCGGACAGCAAGAAATACTCAGAAAGCAATGCATGCTCAGACCGCACCCTGCATTCAAATCCCGCTTTTCACACATTCGCTCCCGCGGTCACCGGAAGCAATACCCGGGCATACCTGAAAATCCAGGATGGGTGCGATGCATTTTGCACCTACTGCATTGTACCTTATGCCCGAGGCAGAAGCACAAGCATGCCCATGAACGAAGTGATTGAACATCTTGAGCATCTTTCTACAAAAGGATACAAGGAGGCAATCCTGACCGGAATCCATGTCGGGGCATATGGTCTTGATCTTGAAAATGATAGATTTAATCCTGATGAAGAGAGCTCTATTATTGAAAACAATCGTGTTGATCTTCAAACAAAACCATCTCTTACCGACCTTCTGATGAAAATCGAATATCTCAGGCCCATCCACAGGGTACGTTTGAGTTCGATTGAACCCAAAGAGTTGACTGACCAGATCATCAGCCTTGCCTCAAGATCTCATGTGAAACATACTCCTGTATTATGTGACCATTTTCATATCCCGCTCCAGAGCGGTGATGACACAATATTAAAACATATGGGAAGACCCTATGATTGTGCCCTGTTTGCGGATCTGGTTACAAGGATTCACAATGATATTCCAACGGCAGCCATTGGCGTTGATATTCTGGAGGGCTTTCCGGGAGAGTCTGACAAGGCTTTTGAAAACACCCTGACTCTTGTTGAAAAACTTCCTGTAAGCTATCTGCATGTCTTCCCGTTTTCACCCAGAAAGGGTACTCCGGCATTTGATTATCCAGACAAGGTTGACACCAAAACAGTCAAAAAAAGGTGTGCCATCCTCAGAACACTTGGAACCAGGAAGAAAAAAGAGTTTGAAAACAGCCAGATGGGCTTGCGTCTTGAATCTGTAATTCAGGATTCAACAGATACTCAAACCGGAAAGCTGATTGCCGTGACATCCAACTATCTTTCGGTGATTGTTGAAGGAGATGATGGCTCAAATCCTCATCAGAAGGAGCTGAAGCGGCAGATTGTTCATATTGAACTTACCGGCAGGGACAAGAACAACAGACTTACAGGCAAAATTGCATGATTTATTTTTCATGTCTCTTTTCACCCTCAATTTGGCATCTATCCCACTTTCTATTCCATGCCACAAATGCTATCCATCCTGAAACCAACCACCACAAGTAATCTTGAATTAACCATCACAGAGAATATACAAACCAAAATAACAAGCATAAAAAAAACAGAAATTTAAAGATTATCAGGGAGAACCAGAAAAATGACCGATGTTTACAAAAAACTTGCACAACACCTTGACAACACACCATGTGGATATCCTGCTACTGAGTCAGGAATTGAACTTAAAATACTCAGGCAACTGTTTACTGAAGAGGAGGCGGAAATTGCGTCCTTACTTGTCATGATACCTGAATCTCCTGAAGCCATTGCCCTTCGTACCCAAAAGGATGTCAATATCCTGATGCCTCTTTTAAAGGATATGGCAAATAAAGGGCTGATCATGCATTCAAACAAAAAGGGCACTGATCTTTACATGACAGCCCAGTTTGTTATCGGAATATGGGAATACCAGGTAAACAGGCTTACAGAGGAGCTTGTAAAAGATGTTAATGAATATCTTCCGTTCCTTATGAAAGAGCAGGATAAGGTCAAGACCCGTCAGCTCAGGGTCATTCCTGTATCCCAGGCTGTTCACGCCGACATGAAGGTGATGAATTACGAGGAGGCGGAAAATATAATCAGGGCACAGTCAAAAATCATAATTGCTCCATGCATATGCCGTACAGAACACAAGATGGTGGGCAAGGGTTGTGACAACATGCAGGACGGGTGTTTTGTCTTTGGCGGCGGGGCATATTATTATGA
>JADFYT010000003.1 GCA_015232935.1 Desulfamplus sp. | reverse complement strand
AGCAAAGACTATGCAGTACTTCTCCGTGAGATTGATAATAACAAGAAACGAAGGGACACCCTTGAAAATATTTATTTGAAAAATCTCGAAGAAAAAGAGTCTCAGGAAAAAATGATCATGGAGCAAGAGCAGTTGGGTCTTCAGTTGACCCAGCAGATAAGAGCACAACAGGAAGATATTGACAGTAAAAGCCAGTCAGACAGGGAGCGTCTTGAAGAGCACAGGCTTCATCGTCAAGAAATTGCTGAAACTCTAAGTCCTCATATTTTAAGCCGTTTCAACGAAATTTCTCAGGCAAGCTCAGGAGTCGCGGTTGCAGAGGTCAAAAATGAGGTTTGTCGAGGATGTTTCATGAATATACCTCCTCAGCTTTACATTGAAATTCGCAGATGTACTTCTTTGATTCAGTGCCCACACTGTAATAAAATTTTATACCATGTTGATGCACTGTCTTAAGTAAATAAAGAAAACTGTTTTACAAGAAAACTATTTTAGAACATACGCAGCTTCGCTGCAATTAATATCTTGTTGTGTAAAAAAATGCGGTGGGAGTAGCCTTGGCGATCGCGGGATTGAAAAATCCGGAGGAAAGTCCGAACACCAAAGGGCAGGACGCTCCATAACGTGGAGTCGCGGTGACGTGAAGGAAAGTGCAACAGAGAGCAGACCGCCAGACATTTAATCTCTATGGATATGTCGGTTGCCAGTCCAATCTATTGACCTGGCTATAATAAATTCATGGGTATAATATTTTATGTCTGGTAAGGGTGAAACGGTGCGGTAAGAGCGCACCAGTTTTCCAGGTGACTGGAAAAGCTTTGTAAACCCCGTCCGGTGCAAGACCAAATAGGGAGGCGTTTGAGGGCTGCCCGCCTGAAGCCTCCGGGTAGGTCGCATGAGGTGTGCGGTAACGTACATCCCAGATGAATGATCGCTGCTCTGGATCAGGGTAACCTTACCAGAGAACAGAATTCGGCTTACGGGCTGCTCTCACCGTATCAAAATATAATCAGAAAAGTTGGTAATTAATTTCCACGGTAAAGCAGGAGCAAAGATTCAGGCAAAGGATTCAAGTAATGCTGATAATAGAAGAACTTAAGGTGGAGATCGGTGACAGAGAGATTCTGCAGAATGTAAATCTGCATGTACCTCCTGGAGAGACACATATTCTGTTTGGCCCTAATGGATCTGGCAAAACATCTCTTATGATGACTATAATGGGGTTTTCTGGATATAAGGTTACACGGGGAAAGATAATCTTCAAGGGTGAAGATATAACCTATATGCCAATTCATGAGAGGGCTCGCCTTGGCGTAGGAGTGTTGTTTCAACGCCCACCCACAATAAATGGTCTGTCAACTCGCCGGATGGTAGAAATTTGCGCGGGTGGAAAAAGTGTGAACGTGGAGGCATTGTCAAAAAAACTTAAGTTTGATGACTTTATAGAACGGGATGTAAATCATAATCTTTCAGGAGGGGAGATCAAACGATCAGAACTTCTTCAACTTTCTGCCCAGCAGCCGGATCTGCTTTTGCTGGACGAGCCGGAATCCGGAGTCGATCTTGAGTCTATAGCACTTCTTGGAGACAGCATAAACAACCTTCTTGACAGAGGCATACAAAAGGCATCTCCATGCCACAAAAATACTATCATGTCAGGCACTCCCAAATCAGCTCTGGTAATCACCCATACCGGCCATATTCTGGATTATATTACGGCTGACAGAGGACAGGTTTTGTATAAAGGGCAGTTACGCTGTTCCAGAAATGCAAGGGAAATATTGAAGTGGATCAGAGAATACGGATATGAGGAGTGTGTGGAATGTACAGCCTGAAAGGTGAAGAAGAGACCTGTTTGATTAATCAGGAATTTCAATCCGGCCAAAATTGCAACGAAGCTGCTTATGTTCATGCAAAAAAGGCAGACAATATAAATAACAGGCCAAAGACTCTTGATAAAGTGAAAAATATAAGTTTGTCAGACTTTATTGATGCGGCAGAAAATCATGATTATGTCGAAATTCTTGAGACAATTGGCCAGGACGATGTAAAGGAGTTTGTCAAAGTAGGAATTGATACTGACAGCACGCTAAGAGCCGGGACTTTCATCCAGAAGGACAGCACAATTGTCCATTGCAGTAAAAGTATTGAAGGTGTTGAAATCAAGGGTATCGCAAATGCCCTTGAACAGCATGACTGGCTTGGGGAAAAATATTTGTGGAGGCTTCTTTCGCCTGAACAGGACGAGATCACCAGATCTGTCAATATCAAACCGGATCAGGGATTTTTTATCTGGATCAAAAAGGGAGTCAAGGCACAAAAGCCTCTTCAGACATGTCTGCATATTGCAAAGGAAAAATTTTCTCAAAAGGTGCACAATATTGTTGTGGTAGAGGAGGATTCCGAACTTCATATCATTGCAGGATGTTCAACATCTGAGCACCTTGAATCCGGCCTGCATATAGGACTTTCCGAGTTTTATATCAAAAAAGGGGCAACTCTTAAATATACCATGATCCATGATTGGGGTGAAAATGTCTATGTTCGTCCTAAAACAGCGGTTCATGTGGATGAAGGTGGTGTTTTTATCTCAAATTACATCTCTTTGCGGCCTGTGGGTTCAATTGTTTCAAATCCCGTGACCATGCTTGAAAAAAATGCCACCGCCAGAATAAACAGTATTTTAGTGGCAGGGAAGGGCACTTATATGGATATGGGGTCTGTTGTGGAACTAAACGGTACCGGTGCAAGAGCAGAGATAATATCCAGAGCCATCGTTGCGGGAGGTACCATTATTTCACGCGGTCACCTTATGGGAAAAGAGCCTGGAGTAAAAGGTCATCTTGAATGTAAAGGTCTGATTTTAAAGGAAGGGCTTTTACATGCCATTCCTGAACTTTCAGGCCATACTCCCGGGGTTGAGATGTCTCATGAAGCCGCTGTCGGCAAGATTGACAAGCGTGAGATTGAGTATCTCATGGCAAGAGGCCTGGATGAAGAAGAGGCAATTTCAACTATTGTCAGGGGCTTTTTGAATGTCGAGATTGAAGGACTCCCGGCAGATCTTGAAACCAGAATTGATGAGGCTGTTAAAGAGACTGAAAAGGATATGATGTAAATAGCCATGCATATTTCATGTGATATCTCTTTTAAGGGAAAGGTTAATCACTTCTCCTTTGAGTATTTAAAATGCATTCTATATATTCTGGAGTTTAAGGATGAACCTTATCTGCTTAACAAGAAAGTCTATTCCAAACTCATTACATCGTCTCACCTGCTGGAAGACTTTCTCGATTTTCATGGTGCTAAAAATAACAAAAAATGGATTTTCTACAGAGAGTTAAGTGCTGCTATAAGGCATCTCTCCCTGGCCGGATATTCCCAGAAGCATATTTTTAACCGCATTGTTTTTTACGATTTTGAAAAAAAGGATGAAGCCTTTATTGATGAATCAAGAGATACCCTGATGATGATTCAAGGATCAATTGAACTTGCCGCTCCGGTAATTATTGCTGAGGCTGAGCGTCTTGGAATAGAGATTCCTGTAAAAGGGTATGATCCTGAGTTTTTTCCTGATATTGCCACAACAGAGCAGCTTGAACATGATATTGATGATTTTGAAAACAGAACGGATCAGCGTAAAAATCTCATTATTATTGCCAGCGAATTTCTTGATCTTATAAAGGCTTTTGAACCTTTTTCCTTTTATGAACGCTATAGTAGCGATCAGATACGCGAGATTATACCTTCAAAGGTCAATGAAGTCGGGATTCGCCGTTTTGAAATGCTTCTGCACAATCTCCAGTCATCCTTTGACTCATATGTGATTCATGGTGGTTTTTTCCATGGAAACAGAAAACTCAAGCAGCTCAGAAGTCACTTTTCCATTGTATTTCATATACTGCAGGTCATGGGAAGACTTCTCCACTTCTATGAACGTCATCTTCTTGATGTTGATTACAAGGATTTTTATAAAAACGTCAGTGAATCCCTTGCAGAGTTGATTGATCCGGATGTACTGCTTGATCGCTGTGTAAACTACTCTCTTTTTTACGCCTGGCAGTTTTTGTCGTCAGGACAACGTATTGCCCTGGAAATCCTGAACGAAAATATTGACAGATCTTCCATTACCGTAGGCATTCCAAAAGAGCGCGGGTTTCACACCAGACCATGCCTTCTGGTAGCAAAAATTGTTCAGCACTATGGCGGAGATGTCCAGATGGTTCTGGGAGATGACAGGTTTGATGCGTCAAGTGTTCTTGATCTGCAATGGGCAGGCGGCAAAATAAAAAAAGAAGAGCTGGAACAGGTTGTTTTTGAGGGAGACACAAGAGCTCTTGAGGATCTTGAGGTTCTTGCAGGCGTGAATTATGCTGAAGACTCAATGGGCAAGGGAATCCCTCTTCCAAAGCAATTATCCTATCTGAGATAACCCATGAAACACATGAAAGACTGTGAAATATACGCTGTGATTGTGGCCGGTGGCAAGGGACTTAGAATGGGGTCCGAGATACGCAAGCAGTATATTAAAATTTCAGGGATTCCTGTTCTTGCCCGCACACTTGATATCTTCAGCAGTTTTGAATCGATTGGCAAGATTGTTCTTGTCATACCCAAAGATGACATGCAGTATTGTTTTGACAATATAGTTTCATCACATAGCCTTAATGGAAAAGTATGCATGGTATCAGGCGGATCAGAGCGGCAACACTCTGTCATGAATGGTCTTGAAAAGGTAAAGGAACTCTCTTGTTCAAAAACTCCAGTTGGAAATATAAATGACTCCTGTCATCAAAAAAAAACAACTCAATCCTCCTGTGGCCATAGTACTATTGATGATAGTTCAGTTTCATATACAACAAACAAGAATTCGATTTCATATGCAGCGAACAAGAGTTCAATCCCATATGCAGCAAATAAATATGCAGCAAACAAAAAAAAATTAAAGATAGTCCTTATACATGATGGTGTGCGTCCCTTTGTTGACCATGGTTTGATATCCCGTTGCATTGCAGGTGTACTTGAACATGGGGCATGCATACCGGCAGTACCCGTGGCAGACACGCTTAAACGAAAAGACTCTGACGGTTTTGTCTCTGAGGTTGTGGACAGAGAAAATCTATATCAGGTGCAGACTCCTCAGGCATTTGATCTTGATCTTGTAATCAAGGCTCATGAACAAGCCCTGATTTCGGGTATATCGGCTACTGATGATGCTTCTCTTGTTGAAAAAACCGGTGCAAGGGTATTTATGACGTCCGGCCTGGCAAGGAACATCAAAATTACCACAAAAGAGGATTTGCTGTTCGCGGAATATGTGGTCTCAATGGGTGTCAAGGGTTATTCTTGTTGACATGGTAAAGTGGCATATCTTATAAACATAAACGGCAGACAGGTTTGCCACGACTAAAAATGAGAGCCTCGAGAATTACAGATACTTGAAAGGACTTTCATAAAAAAGTCAGATGTTTTGAAATTGTCAACAGATTGATTGCATAAAAAAGTGTCCGCAAATGTCTGCAAATTAACTGCATGAAACAAGGAGAATATAATGGCGGAAAAACCAACATTAAAGATTGGTCATCTATCTATTACCGATCATCTGATTCTGGGAGTTACTGATTTAAAACTTAAAAAAGGGGCGGAAAAATTTGAACATTGTACTCTTCAGACTGTTTTAAAAAACGGGTGGAATGAAGTTGCTGACTCTTTGTCTGTAAAGTCCCTTGACGGTGCCTTTATCCTTGCCCCCACAGCAATGGATCTTTTTAAATCAGGGGTTGCTATCAAGCTTCTCCTGCTAACCCATAGA
Organism: Desulfamplus sp.; assembly: GCA_015232935.1. Classification (GTDB taxonomy): domain Bacteria; phylum Desulfobacterota; class Desulfobacteria; order Desulfobacterales; family Desulfobacteraceae; genus Desulfamplus. The sequence continues at coordinate 36,841 of JADFYT010000003.1, read as the reverse complement.
AATGGGAGTATCCTTGTAAAAAATAAAAGGGCTCATATTGAAAAAATTGAAGACTTTGCGGGCAAGACTGTTTTGATTCCATATCAGTTGTCAATCCATAATATGCTTTTTCACAAATTGCTTTCAGAAAAAGGGTTGAAACCAGGAAGATCTGTTGAGCCTAATATTGATGTTACTCTTGAAGTTGTGGCACCGTTTCAGATGCCAGAAGCACTCCAGTATGATGAAGATGGTGAAATAGGCGGATTTATTGTTGCAGAACCCATTGGTTCCCAGGTTATTGCTTCCGGACTTGGCGAAGAGTTTTATCTTTCCAAGGATCTGTGGCCAGGCCATCCATGCTGTGTTTTTGTGATGAGAGATGAAATTATTGCAAAATATCCTGATGCGGTACAGGAGTTGACAACAAGTTTTGTGAAATCCGGAAAGGCAATTGATGCCCAGCCAGACCCCGCGGCTGTGATTGGCAGCAAGTTTTTGTCCCAGGATGTAGAGGTTGTAAGAAGGGTTTTAACTTATCCGCCTGATCGCATAACAACAAGCGAGCTTTTTCCTGTTCTTGAGGATCTTGCTACTATTCAAAAATATATGATGGACAAGATGAAAATAATGACCACTCTTATTGATCTTGAAAAGTTTGTTGATACGAGCTTTGCTATAGCTGCCGGAGCAAAATAAAGATGGCGTGTTTTTTGCTTGTTTGTTGATTCAGGATTGAAAGCATATTTAAGGAATACCATTACTGAATCAATATCCGTGCAAAATGGAGGTAAACATGCTGGTAGATTCATTTGATAAACGAACTTATGCTCCAACGTCATCTTTTGATAACAAGTCTGTTTCCGGGCAGAAAAGCTTCAAATCAATAATGAAGGAGAGTTCACAAAGCAGCAATAGTGCTTTGCAAAGCATGGTTGGTGTGCAAAGAAGTGGTTTTGAACCTGATGGTTCATCGTTGTTCTCTTTACAGGGTACAAACAGCCGGAACCAGAATTCAGATAATAATCCTCGGAATGCAAATGATGAGTCGCAAAAGATTCATCTCGGCACAATTTCAGGTGATACCCCTACAGTTTCAGAGCTTCTTTATTCTACGCGATATAAAAAAGATTGCTGGGAAATGCTTGAGAAAGATGTGAACTCCTCCAAACATTTCAAGCGGATTCCGGCTGGTACAGATATCTATTTAGACAGGGAAACTTCTGAAATTGTCTGGGGCAAAGACCATTATATAGAAAAGAGGACAATATCTGGAATTTCTTCCGGTAATATTACTGGCACCCCTTTAGGTAGTACTAAAGGCTCTGAAGGTTCACCCGAGCCTACTGGTAATTCTAAATCTGAAACATTCTCAAAACCAGAATCTGAAATACTCTCAAAATCTTTCCAGAATAAGGATTCTGCAAGTCGTAGATCTAATGCTCCTGAGCTTCAATTTGGGAGTCCTGCCAGCTTTGTCAGTACAGGTTCTGGCGGCATTTCCGCCGTTTCTGTTGCCAGTCATTCTGACTCCATTGCCAATCATCCCGACATTGGCACAACTGCCCTTTCCAGAAAAATATACAAACCAGATATTTATAATGCTGAACAGGATTTTTCTCAATCCTCTGCTGCATCCCGTAAATCTTCAGGAAAATCTGAACCTGCCCTTAATGAGGCTGTCCGGGAATTCATGGGAAAGGATTACAGCAAAATGGACTGTTATGAGCTTGTAGTTGGTGGTTTGACAAATATGGGGGTAAAGTACAGGGGACAAGGTGGACTTGGAAGGCATCTTGTATCTAAAGCCATTGATAAAGGGTTGTCAAGAAATCATTATCTGACTGGTGAAGGTCTTCTTGAAGCAACCGGTTACAGTGTCTATAACAAAACTCTCTTGAGAGTCAAGAATCCACTTTCTCAGGCTGAAAATGTAATGAAAGAGATGGAAAAAGTCTTGAAAGAGGGGCAGATACTCTCTTTCTCTACCCGTACCAGAGGGCATACTGGCGTCATATCAAAAAAGGACGGGATATGGACATTTATCAATTCCGGCTATATGGACAACAACGTTGCAGGCAAAAACGGTACAAAACAGGTTGGAGAGGAGATCCTGTCAAAAGAGCTGGAAAACTGGTTTAAACTTGCCTTGAACAAAAAAGAGGGTTTGAAAATTACCCTTGGGGACATTGATATTGCCAAACTTGCGGCATATCGAGAGGATAAAACCATATTGTCTAAAACAGACAAGTCAAGATTGTCCAAAAAAGTATGAATACCATATTAAACAGATATATTTTCAGGGAGCTGCTCTTCCCTTTTGCTATTTGCCTTGCATTTTTGACCTTCATGTTTCTGATGACAAGAATTCCCGAGATTACAAATATGGTTGTCAACTATAATGCCGGACTCTCCTCTGTATTTATGTTGATTCTGTATTCAGTTCCCCGTTTTATGGAGTTTACCCTTCCCATGTCAGTCATGATTTCCGTCCTTCTGACAGTCATGAGAATGTCAAATGATAATGAAATTATAGCACTAAAAGGGAGCGGTATAAGTATTTACCGGCTTATTCCGCCTGTTATTCTCTTTTGTATTCTCGGGATGATTATCTCTTTGTGGATTACTCTTTGGGGTGTGCCATGGGGAAGATTTTCCTTTTCTACAAAAGGAGTTGAACTTGCCAGGGCAACTATTAATGTTGCCTTAAAGGAGCGGCAGTTCAACAATACCTTTGACAATGTGATGATCTATATAACTTCTATAGATTTAAAAACATCCGAGTTTTCAGATATCTTCATAGAAGATAGCCGCAATCCGCAAATCGTTAACATTACGGTCGCCTCAAAAGGAATTCTTGTTTCACATGCTTCGGGAGATAACCATACTCTTCGTCTCGCTCAAGGTATAATAAATCAGGTTGACATAGCAGGACGATCTGTCAATGCAGTGAATTTTGACACCTATGACATTAATTTTGACACTGGATTGTCCACATCAGAAACAGGTATGCAAGAAAAGGATTTTGACGAGATGTACCTGAATGAACTTCTGGATTTTATAAACAAATGGGATGGAGATCCAAAAGTTGTTAAATCTGCCAGCATGGAGCTTCACGAAAAATTCGCGATTCCGTTTGCATGCATTTCACTGGGGCTGCTTTCTGTTCCTCTTGGGGTAAGGTCAGTCTCTTCAAGGCGTTCGTCAGGATTTGGCATTGCCTTGAGTTTTTTTTTGTTTTATTACCTGCTTCTTGCGGCAGGGTGGTCTGTTGGCACTACAGGCCATTATCCACCTGCAATAGGAATGTGGCTGCCTGATATAATAATGGGAGGAGCCGCGATATATATGTTTTCAAGGGTGGTAAAAGAGCAACCGTTGGTTCCTGATTCTGTTTTGATTCTAATCACAAAAACAAGGAACCTTGTTTTCAGGATCAAAAACAACTCTCCTGAAACCAAAAGCCGCTGATATCATGTCAATTCTCACTCAATACTGGATCAAAGAGTTTTTCAGGTTTTTTTTAATTATCCAGACCATTGTATTATCTATTTTTGTTGCTGTTGACTATCTTACGAATATGGACAAGTTCTTCAAATCAGGAATTACTCTTGTCAATGCTTTTGGTTATGTCCTTCTAAAGACTCCGTTTATGTTTGTACAGCTTACCCCCGCGGGTACCGTCCTTGCCGTTGTAACTGTTTTTGGGTTGATGAACCGAAACAATGAGCTTCTTGCCATAAAAAGCGGTGGCATAAGTATCTGGTATATAGTTACGCCTGCTGTTGTTACCGGCATATGCCTTGCTTTTATGATGCTTTTTCTTGGTGAGACAATAGTGCCATTAACAATGTCGAAAGCAAACCACATTAAATACTCTGTAATCAAGAAAAACAGAAATATTCATGCAGTGCGTGAAAATATCTGGATAAAAGGTGAGGACAGCATCTCGCACTTTAAATATTTTAATTCCACAGATAAAACCATTTCAGGTATTACAATCACGTTTCTTGATAATAAGTTCAGAATTTCAAGAAGACTGGATGCCGAGAATGGTAAATTAAAGGATAATGACAGATCTGATTACAAAACTGAGGATAATGAAAATCCTGAAATAAAGAGTGATCCCAAAAGAGTTAAATGGATATTGTCAGGAGTTGTAGAACAGACTTTTGACGAAAAAACAGAAGATTTTGTCATCAAGGAATATGATCAAAAAGAGATTGATCTGGAATTGAAGCCCGAAGATTTAAAGGCTGTTGTAAAAAAATCAGACGAGATGGATTTCAGGGAACTTGCGGCTCATATTCAAAAGATCCATAATGAGGGGTATGATCCCACCACATACAAAGTGGATCTTTTCGCCAAGAGTGCCTTTCCTTTTATATGTGTAATTATGGCAATTATTGGAGCAGCAGCAGGCATGAGAAGGTTTGTGAAAGAGAATCTTGCTGCTGGTATAGGTATCGGTATCGGAGCCTCTTTTTTCTACTGGATCGTTCACGGATTTTCCACATCTCTTGGTTATGCCAGAATGTTGCCTCCCTTTATAAGTGCCTGGGCTACCAATTTCATATTTTTGTGCATTGCCATTATCTACCTTTTAAATACTGAATAATATTAAAGAATTGTACTTTCTGCCGAACTCTATTTTTGACCATTTATGTTGCTGGATAAACAGCATTTATGTTACTGGATAAACAGTTGCTTCTGCAGGAGGTTTATTTATAGCTGGACTAAAATTTCTCAACGATGATTTTCTCAACAATTATTTTTTTATATAATACAATTATTCTAAGTGTTTTTTTAATTCTGCTTCCATTTCTTCCTTTTGTCTTTTTGTTTTCAGAAAAGAGACGATCAAACATGCTTCAACGCCTTGGTCTGATTAGTTCTATTTCAAACAAAGCCCCGGGAACAAAGCGTATATGGATACATGCCCTTTCCGTAGGCGAGGTAAAATCCGCACTTCCTCTTGTCAATTCCATTCAAAATAAACTTGAATCAATGATATCAGGCCAACAAACATCTCCAAAACAACAGACATCTCCAAAGCAACAAGCAGGTTCAGAACAAGGCACGGATTCAGGGCAAGACACTGATTCAGGCAGCCAACCATATTACGAATTAATCATGACCGCTTCTACTCGAACCGGTTTTAATATGGCACAGAAACTTTTTACCAAATCTGCTTCACAACCCATTCAGTCGCAACCCATTGAAATCGGATACTTCCCTTTTGATATTCTTTTTTCAGTTGCAAGCATATCTTCAAGAATAGATCCTGATCTGGTTATTATTGTGGAGAGTGATTTGTGGCCTTGTTTTCTATGGCATATGCATAAAAAAAAGATCCCGGTTTTTCTTGTGAACGGAAGGCTGTCCAGATCTTCATTAGAGGGATACGCACTATTTGGAAGGCTGTTCTCCTCTGTATTTTATCTTTTTGAAACAATCATGGTTCAAACAGAAAATGACAAAGCGGGATTTATGAAAATAGGCGTACCAGAGAAGAAGATCAAGGTGACAGGAAACATGAAATTTGATCAGCCCATACCGGAAATAAAACAGATTAAGAATCTTGAGAATCTTAAAGCTGATTTTTCCGGCAAGTTTTTGATTGCCGGAAGTACCCATCCCGGTGAAGAGGAAATTCTTTTATCTGTTTTCAAAAAATTAAAAGAAAATATCGTCTTCAAGCAAAGATCTGGATTTGATGAAATTGAACTGGCAGAATTTGATGAGATTAAACCGTCAGGATTTGATGGTTTTAAACTGATTGTAGTACCAAGAGACCCTCAAAGATCTGTAAAAATAAAAAAAATGTTTATTTCAAAAGGAGTGAACTGCCAGCTTGCAAGCATTTGTGGATTTCCGGACAGTTTTCAATGGCTGAGTGATTCGATGAATAATGTTGTAGTTGTGGACAGTATGGGTATTCTGGCAGGGCTCTATGCAATATGCGATATTGCATTTGTGGGTGGTTCTCTTCTTCCTTTTGGAGGTCACAACCCTTTAGAGCCGGCATTTTTCTCAAAACCCGTCCTGTTTGGCCCCTATATGGATGATTTTAAGGAAGTTGCAGATATCTTGCTTTCAAATGGTGCCGCCTTTATGGTGAAAGACAGGGATGGCCTGCTTGAAACCCTGAACATGCTTCTTGACGATGAGGAACTGGTTAGCAGAACTGGCAATAATGCAGGTGAACTGATTGAGAATGGCAGAGGTGTGGTTGAAAAGATATTGTCTGTTATTTCAGAAAAAGGTCTCTAATAAAGCTAAACGGGCATGATTGACATGTATCAATCACCCCCAAATATAAAAATGATAGTCATTTTCACGGTAAAGTAATGCTCGAACAAATTAAAAACCGGCTTATACAGATGTCTAATGAGGATTTCAGTGTTAAACAGCCATTCCCGTTTAATATTATTAAACGTTTTCTTGTTGTGTTGTCAGCCATTTATGGTGCGGCAATATCCGTACGTCTCTGGCTTTATCGCAAAAAAATAATGACAACCAGGAAAGTGCCCTGTTTTGTCATCTCCATCGGAAATATTGTGGCTGGTGGCAGCGGCAAAACACCAATGGCCATTTATGTGGCAGAAATGATCAAGTCAATGGGCTTCAACCCTGTGGTTGTGAGTCGTGGTTATGGCGGATTTATAAAAGGGGATAGCTGTGTTGTTGCAGGAGATGGAAAAAGGTTATGGTCTGATCCTGAAACGGTAGGAGATGAGCCTTTTATGATGGCATCAAGACTCTCTTTTCCGGTGGTGGTTGGAAAAGACAGATTTAAAGCCGCAACTATGGCATTCAAGCTATTTGAAATTAAATCAAAGTGTGTTCATGCAAACGCACAAATTATTAATAAACAATCTGAAAATCTTGATGTAGTCATTCTTGATGATGGATTTCAGCATATACGCCTTGAAAGAGATCTGGACATAGTGCTTATGGACTGCTCCCGTCCCTTTGGAAATGGTCGCCTGCTGCCTGCCGGAAGGCTTAGGGAAAATCCTGACAGGGCTATGGAACGAGCTGATATAATTATATTTACCAGATATTCAGGTGATGAGAATTATAAAAAATTCATAAAAATTCATAAAAATTCTGGCAAGGTATTTTTTACAACATCTCATCGTCCTTTTCTTGGCAATTTTTTCTTCAAGATCAACCATTTTCGGGCTGACTCAACTACAAAAGAGTCGGATCTTGTTACAGGGAGCAAGCAAATCTCTTCTATTGAAAGTAGAAAACTCTCTTCTATTGGAAGCAGAACTCGATCAGTAATTACTCTTGATGACTTTAAGGGCAGGCGGGCATGTCTGTTTTCAGGCATTGCAGATAATCTGTCTTTCAGGAAAACTGTGGAAAATTTGGGTGTTTCAGTCAAAGCACATCTTGAATTTAATGATCATCACATGTATAAGGACGGTGAAATTTCAATGATCCTTGAGACATATTACAGTTCAGGTGCTGATATGATTGTCACAACAGAAAAAGATCATGCAAGGTTAAGTGTGGATGCGTTGGACAATCTGAAAGAAGTGGATTTCGGTGTAATTGGCGTGGAGATTGACTTTTTGGATCAATCTGAAGAATTGAATAATATTATAAAAAGCAGAATTTCACGAGCTATCAAGATAAAAAATGAAAAATGAGATAATTTACCGGATTTTAAAAGTTTTCATGACCATGCTTGGCTTTGTCCCCCGCAGACCTGGAAAATTTCTGGGAGATATTCTGGGGCTTATATGGTTCCGTGTTGACAGACGCCACAGAGAGATAACTCTTGAAAATATAAGGCTGTCTCTTGGCAGGACTTCGCATGTTCAAGACATGGCTATACAGGGTAAGTCTTTGAAGGTCAGTTCAGAGAAGAACCTCGTCCTGTCAGATATTGATCAGCAAATGTTGGCTAAAAATATCTTTAAAAACATTGCCGGAATGCTGTTTGAACTTGGTTGGGGATACCTACTTAAAAGAGAAGAGATTCCCAGATATTTTACGATCAAAGGGGTTGAAAATATAGAAAAAGCCCATGCAAGAGGAAAAGGTGTTCTGGTTATTATATGCCACATGGGCAACTGGGAACTTCTGGCGGCTGCTGTTGCTACCACAGGCTACAAAACTTCAATCCTCTACAGAAAATTTGATTTCGCACCTTTGGAGAGACTCATTCTTGAGATGAGGCAGAAATATGGAACTGTGCTGATCCCTCTCAGAGGAGCCAGCCTGCAGATAGAGCAGCGTCTTTCAGCAGGAGAGGTTGTCGGCACACTGATGGATCAGAATGTGGATTGGTATAAAGGGGTTTTTGTGGAGTTTTTTGGCAGACCTGCATGTACAAACAGCGGAGTTGCATCATTAGTGCTCAGAACCAGAACTGCTGTTGTACCGGCATATATTGTCCGTGAAGGATTTAAGCATGTTATGCACTTTGAACCTGAAATTCCTCTTGTCAGTACAGGCGACAGAATAAAAGATATTGAGATCAATACACAAAATTACACTTCAGCTATTGAATCCATTATCAGGTGCTACCCTGATCAATGGTTCTGGGTACATAACCGGTGGAAAGTCAAAAATTATTCTGTATTACCGCAAGCATCTGTATTATCTCAAGGTAAGTAGCACTTCTTCAAGTTTAAAGTGTCGGGTTGATTTTATGGAACAGACTTTTACGTAAACAGACAAACAAACGATGTGTGACAATTCAAAAGTGAAAATTTTAATCAGGGCTGCCAATTGGATAGGGGATGCCATTATGACAACCCCTGTGATAAGGGCCATCAGAAAAAATTATCCGGATGCCCACATAGTGCTGCTTGCAAAGCCCTGGGTAATTCCTGTTTTTGATCATAATCCCCATATTGATGAGATCATGGTTTACGAAAACAGCTCTCGTCACACTAAAGGATTGGGGACACTCAGGCTTGCAAGGGATATCCGCCTGCAACGATTTGATATTGCAATACTTATGCAAAATGCCTTTGAAGCCGCACTTATCTGTTTTCTGGCCGGAATCCCTGTGCGTATCGGATATAATACAGACGGACGCAGTCTGCTTTTGAATCCATCCGTCAAAATGGACAAAAAGCTTAAAAAAGGGCATCTGATTGACTATTACAGGGGCATTTTGAGAGGGGCAGGGCAGGGGCTTTGTGTTAATTACGGCAGGGATCCTGATTTGCCCATTTCAGACATGGAGAGACGAGCGGCTGAGGCTGCTATTACAAGTTATGGCATTGATCTTTCAAAACCTGTTATTGGCATTAACCCGGGGGCAACCGGAGGAACTGCAAAACGATGGTTTCCTCACCGTTATGCCGAGCTTGCAAAGAGATTAGCTGATAGATTTAAAACAAAAATACTGATATTTGGAGGCCCGTCAGATGAAGAGCTCGGAGATTCCATTAACGCTGAGTCTGGCGGGATATGCATAAATATTGCAGGAAAAACCACACTTCGTCAGGCATTTGCAATGATAGAAAAATGCAACCTTTTTATCACAAATGATTCAGGACTCATGCATGCGGCCGCAGCACTTGGTACAAATCAGATCGCGATTATTGGTTCTACAGATCCTGTAGCTACAGCACCATCAAGCCCGAACAGTTTTATTATACGGGTACCGGTTATGTGCAGTCCGTGTCTTGAAGCTCATTGCCCCAAAAAACAATCTGATTTGAATCACCATGTCTGTATGGATAAAGTAAGTGTTGAAATGGTTTTTAAAAAATCTGAAGCTATCATGCAAAAAGCAGGATATCCAAAAAATTAAAATGTTAAAACTCATCAAGAAAATATTGATCATTAAACCAAGTGCTTTTGGCGATATTATACATACTCTCCCCTTTTTGAATGCACTCAAAGCAGGTTATCCAGATGCACAAATTGACTGGGTTGTTGCTCATGGTCTTCATACATTTCTTGAGGGACACCCAATGATTAACAGGCTTTGGGTTATCAGGAAAGATCAATGGAAAAAATTAAAGCATTTTAAAAAGACACTCAGCGATATTGTAACACTGACAAGGCAGCTCAGGCAAGAAAACTACGATGTGGCGGTGGATCTCTCCGGCATACTCAGAAGTGGCCTTATCACCTTTGCTTCCGGTGCAAGATTAAAACTTGGCTTTGAAGAGTCTGATGAGGGCAGTTCTTTTTTTTATTCCCATAAAATCAGGGGAGATATGAATATTCATGCCATTGATCGCTATCTTGAGTTAGCTCGTGCTCTGGGGTGTCAAACAGATATTGTGGCTTATCCATTTTCACCTTTAAATGAAAATCCTGAAATCCTGAAAGAGCTTCCAGAAAACTATATAGTCATATCTCCGTCAGCCGGAAAGAGTGCAAATCAGTGGCATGCACCAAGATTTGGAGAGCTTGCCTCAATGCTTTCCCTGCCGTCTGTTATAATAAGCAGCCCTTCAGATGCATCTATTGCTCAGGAGGTGGTCAAACACTCTGGCGGCAATGCAGTCTCAATTGCAGGCAGAACGAATTTAAAGGATTTGATTCCGGTTATCCGTAAAGCCTCATATTTTATTACAAATGACACAGGGCCTATGCATGTTGCAGCAGCATTGAACGTTCCGGTATTTGTAATTTTCGGCCCTGCCAACCCTGTAAGAACAGGGCCGTATAACGCTGCGGGAAGTACAATGAAAAGTGCCATGAAAACAGGAATATATAATCCGGATCCGGCCATAAGAGATAGTGGCATCAAAGATGGTGGTTTCCATAACATTAATCCATACCTGACTGTCATAGATAACGGTATTCACACCATTATTCAAAATAGATTTGATTGCACGCCATGTTATGCACAAAAACCATGTGGCCACTGGAAATGCATGAATGATCTGACAGTTCAGGATGTATTTAGTGTTATACGTTCAAAAGATATGGTCTTGAAAACAGTTGAAATAGAAGAGAGCTAAACAAAAAAGGTTTAAAATATTGCCTCAATTCATGATCGATTTAAAAACTCTTTATAGTAATCTGGATAAATCAGACAGGATAATACTTACCCTGGTGGTTTTGACTTTTTTCAGTTTTCCAATTGGGACGGCACCACCGTTGATATTGATTATTACAGCATTCGTAGTGTCAGTCGCCTCTGGTAAATTCTTTGGTATAAGAAAGGTCTGGCGGGAAAGCTGGGTTTTGCCTCTGTTTGTATTTGTCGTCCTGCCCTGGACAGGCTTGCTGTATGTGCCTGAGATTTCAGATGTGAGTATGGATTACGCCAGAAAAACACATTACTGGCTGTATGCCCTTGTTATTGCATTGCTCCCTGTAGATAAACAGGCAATATCATGGGTAGCCAAAGCCTTTATCGCAGGCCTGCTTGTTAACAGCATCTTTGCGTTCATACAGTTTGCAGGTCTTTTTGCCCCGCCCGCACCCAGCGGAATTCAGGGTTATTTTGGGTTTGGTGTGATTTACAGTGCTCTGTCCATGTATCTTGTAGCCGCGATCCTTATGGCATCCTTTTTCTTTAAATCAGCTAGAACTGCCGGCATGAAATCATTTAACGTACTGTTAATATTCGTTTTTATATTTCATATATCCATCATGGACGGCAGGAACGGATATGTTACCTTCTTTTTTCTTTCCCCTTTGGTTGCAATGAATCTCATTGGACGGTTTGAATGGAAAAAGATTATCTTGATGTGTCTTGTTTTTCTTGTTTGCATGTCATTGTCACCAGTACTTAAGAATCGTGTTGCCAGTACTTTTGCAAATCTTCGAGAGAATCAACAGGTAATATTGGAGCATCCATGGGGTAAAAAGGTTATTGATATTCTGCCGCGTTTTTACCTGCTCAGATCTGCCGTGGATATTTTTATGGAACACCCCGTTATTGGAGCAGGAACAGGCGGATACCGTTATTATACTGAAAAAGCGGGGGGGATGCCCCAAAGCCACCCTCACAGCAATATTCTCTACATGGGAGCAAGTTTCGGTATAGTGGGACTTTTTTCATATATGTGGCTGTGCTGGGTGATGTTCAAAAAATCATGGCAACACAGAGAGGATATTGAGGGGTATTTTGCCCTCTCCATAATGTTGGTCATCTTTATCAGCGGTTTTTTTAATTCCCAGATAATTGATTCCGGACCCGCTCTCTTTTTTGCACTGGGATATGGTTTGCTCAACCATATGAAAGATTAAGAGGAACGCATCCAGAACCAACAGCCCTGACTACCAGATCCGTAGCCAACAAGCTGATTGTCAGACAATGAACAATAACTCTTGGAGATAGAAAAAGTATTTATCAAATGGGTAAAATTTCAGTTTATATTATTGCGTATAACCAGGAAGATAAAATTGAAGCCGCTCTGAAAAGCGTACAATGGGCAGATGAGATTGTGGTTGCTGACTCGTTTAGTACCGACAGAACAGCCCTGATCGCAAAAAAATATGGTGCAAGGGTGGTTCAGATTCCCTTCAAGGGATTTGGAGACTTGCGAAATCGTGCTATTGATGCCTGTTCACATGAATGGATATTCAGCCTGGACTCGGATGAGAGGTGCACACCTGAGGCTGAAAACGAGATTATTTCTATATTGGAGTCACATGCCAAGAATGACTGTTTATCTTCAATCGAGGATAATGATTCATATCCGATGAACAAAAATAGCGGTTCTCTATATGATCTTTATTATGTGCCGAGAAAAAACTTTTTTATGGGGCGCTGGATTCAACATTCAGGATATTATCCTGATTACAGGCAGCCACAACTTTTTAAAAAAGGGACTCTTGTTTTTAAATTAGATCCTGTTCATGAAAGATATGAAATTGTCAGCAAAAAAGGAGCTGGATATCTGAAATCACCCATTCATCAGATTCCATATAAAAATCTTGAGGAGATGATTGCAAAGAAGAACCGCTACTCAACCCTTGGGGCAGAAAAACTTATTGCTGAAAAATGTAATTCAGGAATATATGGCTCAGGAGAGAAAGGTACAGCCTTGCAAATCCTGAATGTCAGGGCAAATGCAAATAAAAAAAATATAGATTGCAGTATGTCAACAGCAGTTATGCACGGCTTCTGGTCATTTGCAAGAACATATATTATCAAGCTGGGATTTCTGGATGGGTGGCCAGGATTTGTGATTGCTCTTGGCAATTTTGAGGAAACATTTTATAAGTATGCTAAATATTATGAAAAAACATGTAATATTGATGCATAGTCAGTAATATTTGAGTTAACAGACCTCAACTTTCATGTAGCCTCTCTTTCTTTTCAGAATCTATTATCCGCACAACTTGTCCGCCTCATAAGAGCTTCTGACAAAAGGAGCTGATGCCACAGATGTGAATCCTGTTGACTCTGCAAATCCCTTTAGTTCATCAAACTCCCGTGGCTCATAGTATTTAACAACAGGAAGATGTTTTGCCGATGGTTGAAGATACTGGCCAATTGTCAGAATTCTGCACCCATGTTGATAAAGATCTTTTATAGTCTTTTGAAGCTCCTCTTTTGTCTCTCCAAGCCCCACCATTATCCCTGATTTTACAGGGGTTGTTGTGGATACTTCAGGTAAAGAGGATGATTTTTCATATTTACTGGCTCTTTGAATCAGTTCAAGAGATCTTTCATACCGAGCTTCTGGACGTACTGTTGAATAAAGAGATGGAACTGTCTCTATATTGTGGTTAAGTACATCAGGCGATGCCTCCATTACGGTATTCAAAGCCTCTGGATTCCCTTGAAAATCCGGTATCAGCACCTCGATTTTTATCCCTTGTGGAATAAAATTTCTGATCTGGTTTATTGTTGCTGCAAAGTGGGATGCTCCTCCATCCTCAAGATCGTCACGGGTAACTGATGTTATCACAACATACTTTAATCCAAGCTCAAGGGCTGCTTTTGCAACTCTTGCCGGCTCATCAGGATCAAGAGCTAACGGATTGCCGGTTTTGACATTGCAGAATCTGCAGTTTCTTGTGCATTGGTCTCCCATGATCATGAAAGTTGAAGTCTGTCTTGAGAAGCATTCCCACATATTGGGGCATTTAGCCTCCTGGCATACTGTATGCAGATTAGATCTGCTCAGAAGCTGCCTTACCTTTTCGTACTCAGAGCCGGTCGGAAGGTTTCTTTTGAGCCATGAAGGTTTTTGTCCCGAAGGTTTTCGCCCCGGCTGTTTTGTTTGCAATGTTGATTTCATAGGTCGCTGCTTGTAATTTTCTTAAAATGGTGAAGTAACTTGTCTTTTACATTTTTAATATCAATATTTTTTTTACTTTCATTTTCAAGAGAGGTCATTGATATTCCCGCCATTCCACAAGGATTTATCCAGCCAAAAGGGGTAAGATCAAGATTTACGTTCAAGGCAAGACCGTGAAAAGATATTCCCCGTTTTACAGATAATCCAATGCTGCCAAGTTTTGCATTGCTGTTTATCCCTGAGATATCAATGTTATTGTCTAAATCTGAATTGATCTTTGGAACCAAAGTGATGTCCGGTTGCAAGCTGGAACCATCAATCTGCCTTTTTTTAACCCAAACACCATGATTTCTTCCATCCCTTACCGCAGTAACCCCAAAGTCTGAAGCAGTTCTTATCATGACCTCTTCAAGAGCATTAACAAAGTCCGAGACTCCTGTTTTCCTTCGTTCAAGGTTTACAATCGGGTAGAGTACAATCTGTCCCGGGCCATGATAGGTTATATTGCCGCCACGCCCAGTCTGGATAATGGCGATATTTCTTGATTTCAAGAACTCTTCTGATACTACAAGATTTTCCCTTCCCCCACGTTTGCCAAGGGTAAAGACTGCCGGATGTTCAAGTATCAAAATTACATCATGTTCAATATCGCCATTGATTCTATCAGAGACAATTTTCTTTTGAAGCTCAAATGCCTTAATGTAATCGACCAGATTTAAATCAATAATTTCCACTGTTTTGATGAATCATTCTCTCCAGTATTTTGATTAATGTGAAAATAGATTCCCCATTTTCATGATTCTGAGCAGGCCATACAACGGTCATGAATGTTTGATCATCCTCTGAGAACCGGTTTTCTGGCTGCTGAAACCTCATCAAGCCGTGAGAGCTTGGCAAGGTGAGGAGCTGACTTGAGTATTTCAGGGTTCTCTTTTGCCTCTTGAACAATCGATTTAAATGCCCCAATGAATTGATCAATAGTCTCTTTTGACTCTGTTTCAGTAGGCTCAATCATAATTGCCCCATGAACAACAAGCGGGAAATAGACTGTCGGGGGATGAAACCCGTAATCCATAATTCGTTTTGCCATATCCAGGGTGCTGACTCCATTGTCAGCCTGAAATTTATCGGTAAATACGCACTCATGCATACATGGCCTGTCATATGGCAGGTGCAGATCGCCTCTTAGAGACTCCTTGATGTAGTTCGCGTTGAGAACAGCAAGCTTGCTCACGTCGGTAAGACCTTTGGCACCCATTGTAAGAATATAGGAGTAAGCTCTTACCAGGATGCTAAAATGCCCGTGAAATGTAAGCATTCTGCCCATTGAATCCGGTTTGTCATATACTAAGGTGTATCTGTCATCCTTTTTTTCAACTCTTGGTACGGGTAAAAACGGTTCAAGGGCTTTGACAACAGCAATAGGGCCGGATCCCGGGCCGCCGCCACCGTGAGGCGTGCTGAATGTTTTATGAAGATTAAGATGGATGACATCAATACCAAGATCACCAGGTTTGACAATGCCCATGATGGCGTTCATGTTTGCACCATCTCCATACACAAGCCCCCCCTTGGCATGGACAATATCTGCTATCTCTTTGATGCTCTCCTCAAACAGCCCCAGAGTATTGGGATTGGTAATCATTATGCCGGCGGTCTCTTCATCCATTACAGCCGCCACAGCTTCCGGCGTAAGGATGCCATCTTCTCCGGAATGGATGTTGATGGATTCATATCCGCACAGGGTTGCACTGGCCGGGTTTGTACCGTGGGCAGTATCAGGGATAATTATTTTTGATCTTTGATGACCTGTTTTTGCATGATACGCATGGATTGCAAGCATGCCTGCAAGCTCGCCGTGAGCTCCTGCCGCAGGCTGGAGAGTAACCGCCTCCATGCCTGTAATTTCAGCAAGATACTGCTCAAGGTTATATATCATCTCAAGGGCACCCTGACACAGATCCTCATCAAGCAGAGGGTGGGCACCGGAAAATCCGGGACGGGCAGCCTGAACCTCATTGGTCTTGGGATTGTACTTCATGGTGCATGAACCCAATGGATACATGCCGGAATCCACACCAAAATTCCACTGGGAGAGGCGTGTGTAATGGCGTACAACATCCATCTCGCTCAACTGGGGAAGTTCTGGTGCATCTGCCGTAAGTTCCGGATCAAGAAGTGACTCTTCAACATCTTGTGCCGGAATAGAGACAGCACATCTTCCTTCACGACTCTTTCCCCATAAAAACGACTCTTTAAATATAAGACCGCTTGTTGCGGTCTGGTGGGTGTTATGGCACTTCTGGACACCGCCTCTGCATGTGTTGGCAATATGTTCTTCCATCACTTCACCTCCAAAAGATAGTTGATTAACCTGTAAAAAGTTTTAGAAGCTGCAATATTTTTTTTAATCATTTTAACTCCCTTGCAAGCATCTCAATATCATCTTTGGAAAAGACCTCGGTGGCACAGAAAAGGTAGTGATTTTTAAGTGTCGGATAATATTTTTCAATAGCAAGCCCTGCTACAATGCCTCTTTTTTTGACAGATTCTCTTTTTGCCTCAAATCCGTCCGGTGCCTTGACTACAAACTCATTGAAAAACGGAGTTGCAAACGGTACCTTGAATCCTGTCTCTTCCAGTTTTGTCTTGAGAAACATTGCTTTGTCATGGTTGATCTGTGCAATTTTTCTGATCCCGACTTTGCCCAAAGTTGCCATATACATTGCCGCAGTCATGGCATTTAGCCCATTGTTGGAACAGATATTGGAGCTTGCCTTCTCTCTTTTGATATGCTGCTCTCTTGTTGAGAGAGTAAGAACAAAACCGTCTTCTCCCCGCCTGTCTTTTGTCCGTCCGACAAGTCTTCCTGGAAGATCTCTGACATACTGTTTGCTGCTGGTCATAATTCCAAGTCCAGGGCCTCCAAACGACTGGGCAATACCAAAGCTTTGGCCTTCGCCTGCAACAATATCTACTCCAAAGTGGCCAGGATTTTTTAAAAGGCCATAGGCAAGTGCTTCTGTAAAAGATGTGATGAAGAATATATTTTTCTTTGTTGCAATCTCTTTAACTTTACCAAGATTTTCGATGCATCCGAAAAAGTTGGGAGACTGCACCGCAACTGCCGCAATATCATCCATTGTATCAAGTGGGGAGAGATCAGTTGTGCCGTCCGGTTTTGACGGCAGTTCGACCATCTGGTATCCGGCAGGTTCAAGGTAGGTTTTAACAATCTGTCTGTGGTGTGGATGAACCAAAGATGATATCGCAACTTTATTCTGTTTTTTCTTTTTGCGAAGGGCTATCATAAGAGCTTCAGAAAGAGCTGTTCCGCAGTCATAGTGTGAAGCTGTTGCAACTTCTGTTCCCAGCAGTTCGGTTATCATGGTTTGAAATTCATAGATTCCCTGCAATGTTCCCTGGCTTATTTCAGGTTGGTACGGAGTATAGGCTGTCATAAACTCGGAGCGTGATATAAGATAGGGAATGATTGACGGAATATGATGTGGATAGCTCCCTGCACCAATAAATACCTTATGTGATGAGGTTGACGCATTTTTTGAAGATAACTCTGCCATATGTGCATTTAGTTCCCACTCAGTCAAAGGCTTGGGCAGACACATCTCTTTTTTGACGCGATAACTCTTTGGGATTGTCGGGAAAAGATCATCAAGAGAATTGTAGCCTGTTTTTGCAAGCATCTCTTTGATATCTTGATCAGTATGGGGAAGATAACGCATGGCAATCATCCTTTCAGCATCTGGAAATATGATGCTTTGTCCTTAAGGTTGTCAAGTTCAGAAAGATCGTCAGCTTTTATCTTGACAATCCATCCATCTTTATAAGGCGAGTTGTTGATAAGTTCCGGTGCATCTGCAAGAGCTTCGTTAGCCTCTACTACCTCACCTGAAACAGGCGTATATATTTCCGAGACCGCTTTTACAGACTCGACTGTTCCAAACTGATCTCCTTTAGAGAAGGTATCCCCAACCTCAGGTACTTCAACAAAAACCACTTCACCCAACTGATCCTGGGCATAATCATCGATTCCAATAGTTACTATATCTCCATCAACTCTTGCCCACTCATGGTCATCAGAATACTTTAAGTCTTCCGGCAGATTAAGTTCGTTAAGCTCTTTCATTTGATTTTCTCCTTGTTTGTTTTGATTTGTAATTTTTACCGTGAAAACAGATCATGGTTTTCATGCTTGAGGGTGACCGGACTCCCATCCGGTCATGTCTGTTTAGGCGGCCATTAATTAACCTTGCTTTAAACAATCACCCGCTGGATACCATCGATAAACGCTTATGGCCGAATTCCTTTTCACTACGAGCCATGAAAATAAAAATTTATTTTCATGGCAAGAAGATGGGGAACTCAATTATATAAAGTTGGATATCTTCTCTCTTGCTGTTCTGTGTGGCCGTACGTCATCTACAATGGTGACATTGATTTTTCGATTTTTCTCCTGAAGAACAAGTTTTGTACCAATATCAAGATTTCGGTCAACCAGAACAAAACCGCAGCTTATCCCTTTTGCCTTGAAACCTTCTGGTAGATCTGGTGAAGCGATGCTGTAGATTTTATTGTTATGCCAGCCTATTGCCATATCAGTGGCACAGGTAAGAACAGTTCCAATAGCTTTGCCGTTGCCGTCAATAACCTGAGAGTCAGAGCCTGCTCCAATTTTCCTTAAGTCTTGCCCGACAAACGCAAATGTGTACTTTGTATTCTCTTCATGTTTGATGTTCTCTCTATTTTTGAGATTCTCCGAACATAGAAGTGCTTCGCAGCCAATAAATGTCTTTGTAAAACCGCTTTTGTCAGCATTGTATGGCAACGCAAAGTTCCACGGTGTATTGACAAATTTCCAGTTCCCCACATCCTGATGAGACAGGGGAAGAACTGAACCGGCTCTTAAGGAGTCTCTTGCACCAAGTCCGCAGGCAACAAGATTATGCTCCTTTCCAGCTTCAAGTATGTCTTGCCATAATTGCACAATGGCATCAGGGGAGATAAAGATCTCAAAGCCAAATTCCCCTGTATAACCAGATCTTGATAGAAGCAGAGGAGTTCCGTTTTTAAGTCTGGCCCTGGAATCAGCACTCAAATCTCCCTTAAAAGAGAAATAGGGCATTTTCTCAAACAGGTCTTCGGGATTCTCAAGAACTTTTTTCAGGATTTTTGCTGAATTTTTGCCCTGAATATCCATTTTTGATACCTTTTCGGACAAATCAGTGACTGTTACCTCTACAGGTCTTTCATGAACCGCAATCAGGGAGCTTTTATGGTTTTGAAAATGGCCTGCAACTGTTCCGCCCATACCGGTATTTACACAGACCATGTAATTTGTCTCATCAAACCTGTAAACAATAGCATCGTCAATCACATGCCCTTTCTCGTTGAGAATCGTGCCATAAACACATCTTCCATTTTGAAGAGAGTCAAGATCTCTGGTGTGGCACAGTTGAAGCAGATTAAAAGCATCTTTTCCTGTAACCATAACGCAGGCCATATGACTGGTATCAAAAATTCCGGCAGATTCAACCACTGCGAGATGTTCCAGTTTTACTCCGGTTTCATACCAGAGCGGCATATCAAAACCGCCAAAATTTGCCATATTAGCACCATTTGCTCTGTGCCAACTGTTTAGCGGGGTTGTTTTCAGTGTAGTTTCCATAATTAATTTCCTGTTTTTTTTAAAAACCCTAAAGCATGACTCTTTCGTAAAAGAGTCGCTGCTCAATGTCGGCTGTAAGATTCAATAGACCCCTCCTGCGTAACTCGCTTTTCATCCAGCACAATAAAGGAATAAAATCAGGTTTTGCAGGAAGTCTAAGTCAGCTATAAGATATCCAATGTCAGCTACAAGATATAAGGAACCATAAGTTTATACGATTTATAAACTACAAACGTCTCAACAGAACGTATTCCTTTTACCCTGGATATCTCGTCTGTATAAAATTCCAGAAGCCCAAACCCCTCATTGAACAGAACCAGAACAATAAGATCATATCTTCCTGTAACAACAGTGGCTGAAATGACACCTCTGAGCTTGGATATCTCTTCGCCTTTTTCCACAAGGTTTGTTTCAGAAAGCTTTATGCCAATAATAACTATTTTGTGGCCAGGAAGAGATGAGGGATCAAAGAGGCCGCAGATATCAAGCACATTTTCCTCTTTGAGTTTTGCTACTCTTGTCCTTACAGTATTTTCAGTTACATTTAATTTGTCCGCAATGCTTTTGAAGGATTTTCTTCCGTCTTTGAGTTCCTTTATAATTTCAATATTAATATCATCAATTTTCATAGGGTGTTGAGATCCGTTATAGTAAAGGGTTTAGATCCGTTTTCGCAGGATTTTGTCATGCTGTTTCCATAATTCACGCTGACCACACAATGGAAATTCCGGTTTGAGCAAAGATAAGAATCAATGGGCTTTGTTATAATTTGATCAATTAATGTATTGTAGTGTAAATGTCAAATAAAAATTAAATAAATTTATGAAAACATCAAAAACAAGATTGAAAAAAATTGTTTTTCATCAAATTTGCTGTTATTGTAGCTATTCAATTATAGAGGGGAGTATTTTTTTGAAAAATCAAAAATCTGAACAGAATCGAATTGAACCGAACCGAATTGAAAGCAATTGAACATTGAAAAAGGAGATTTATAATATCATGACACGAAAAACAGACGGACAGCAAATTCAAGGCGGGCTTAACAGAACAGGCAAAAGAGTTGTTGTTATCGGGGCTGGCCCTGGCGGATATGTGGCGGCATTAAGGGTGGCAGCACTTGGTGGAGAGGTCACACTCATAGAAAAGGAGCATCCTGGAGGCACCTGCCTGAACTGGGGCTGTATCCCCTCAAAAATCATGAAGACTTCGGCCGATACTTATATGAGGATAAAGGAAGCCAATGAATTTGGAATCAGATTTGATGGCACGGCAACACCTGATATGACTTCGATAATGGCCAGAAAACAACGTATTGTTGAAACCCAGCGCAAAGGGATTCTCTCTTTGCTTCAACATGCAAAAGTCTCGTTTGAACAGGGCAGGGGATATATAAAGGACAAGGGTATCGTAGCCGTCATTAGTAGCGACAAGGATGGCGATGAACATGAAAAACAGATTCAATTTGATGCTCTTATCATAGCAACTGGTACTGCTCCTCTCAATATTCCCGCGTTCCCGTTTGACGGAGACTCCATTCTATCAAGCAATGATCTGCTGAATTTAAATGAAATTCCAAAGTCCATAGTAATTGTAGGCGGAGGCGTTATTGGATGTGAGTTTGCCTGTATTCTTTCGGCTTTGGGTTCAAGCGTGACCGTGGTTGAAGCAATGTCAAGACTTTTACCCCTTCCGAGTGTGGATGAATCCTGCTCTGTTATCCTTCAAAGAGAGATGAAAAAAAGAAAAATAAAATTGATTACAGATCAGGTTGTCGAAAAAGCGGAAAAAAAGGATGGCAAACTTGTTGTGACGCTTGGAATTTCCCCGTTTGTCGATAAAGCCAGGATGGAAAAAATGGTAAAATCTGGAAGTCAGCCTCATGTACTTCAGGCAGATAAAATGGCTGTATGTATTGGTCGATCTCCACTTGCCGCAGATTTAGGACTTGAAAATATAGGCCTTGAAACCAACGAAAAGGGCTGGATCGAGGTCAATAAGAAGATGCAAACCAAAGTTCCCGGGGTTTATGCTATTGGAGATATTTTGGGGCCGAATCACATCATGCTTGCACATGTGGCATCTCACGAAGGTATGATAGCAGCCACAAATGCCATGTCTGACAAGAATACGGGAGAAACTTTTGACAAGGATACGGGAATAACCGATGCTATGAAAATGAATTACAATGCCGTACCAGGGGCTATTTTTACCATGCCTGAAATAGGCAATGTTGGATTGACAGAGGCTGGAGCCGCGGCTCAAGGATTTGATGTCACATGTTCAACAGTAAACTTTCGTGCCCTTGGCAAGGCTCACGCCATGGGAGAGATTGCAGGTGAGGCCAAAATTGTGGCGGATACGGCAACCGGAAAGGTGCTCGGTGTCCACATTACAGGGCCTCATGCAACAGATCTTATTGCAGAAGGAACCCTTGCGGTCAATCTTGGGCTGACAGTATCTGATATAGCTCATACGATTCATGCTCATCCTACGCTTGCTGAAATAATGTCTGAAGCAGCTTTTAAAGGCACTGGCATGGCTGTGCATGGTTGATTTGCATTGAGTGCAGCCATTTTGCATTTTATGTATAGTATATAGACCTGCAAACTTAAAAAGGCTACACTCATTTGCATATTATGAGGCTTTAAGAACTCCTCTTATCTGATCCGGGGATGTGAACCCTTTTCTTTTTAAAAACGTGCTTATTCCTCTTATTATTTTGCCAAGACAGTCAGGATCAACCAGAACGGCAGTCCCAACCTGAACAGCAGTAGCACCAGCAATAATAAATTCAATGGCGTCTGTGGCTGTGGCAATTCCTCCTATTCCGATAACCGGAATTTTGACATTGCCGGCAACCTGCCACACCATCCTCAAAGCAACAGGCTTTATCGCAGGGCCGGACAGCCCTCCTGTCACATTGGCAAGAAGGGGTTTAAAGGTTTCACTGTCAATGGCAAGCCCTGTAAGAGTATTTATAAGAGATATGGAATCCGCCCCTGCCCCTTCAACAGCTTTTGCAATCTCCACAATGTCTGTCACATTTGGAGATAATTTTACCATAACATGTTTGGATGTGCATTGACGAACCTGTTGCACCACTTTAGCTGCCGCCAAAGGATCCACCCCGAATGCTGCACCACCTGCCGTGACATTGGGACAGGAGATGTTCACCTCGATACCGGCAATCCCTTGAAGGGTATCAATGATTGAGGCAAGTTCTCCATACTCCTCAATCTGTTTGCCATAAATATTTACAAACACAGGGGATTTAAGAGTTCTCAAAAATGGCAGCTTGTCCCTTATAAATGCTTTTACCCCCACATTCTCCAACCCTACAGCATTGAGAAGTCCGCAGGCGGTCTCCACAACCCTGGGGGAGGGGTTGCCGGCGGATGGGTTCAAGGAAAGCCCTTTTACAATAATGCCGCCCAGCCCGTCAAGGTTGACCAGATTTTTATATTCAGATGCATATCCGAATGTACCGGATGCTGTCATGACAGGATTAGAAAGCCTGAGTCCATTAATATCAACACTTAAATCCATATATTTCCTTGGGTGATTTTATTTCTTTGGGGTTTGCCATGAAAATCTCATGATTACAGTTGTTTAAAAAGGCTTTTGTATAAATGGCGAAGCCTGAATTTGACCATGGTAATTTCAAAAGAATGATTTGAATTCATTGAATAACATTTTTATTTGATGTCTAAACAGCATATCCTTCCATTTATCCGGAAATGCCAGAGGGGCAAAACTTAACTCAATGGTTACAGAATAAATTCCGGTTTGCTTGTTAAAAGAGCCTTGTATAACTTTATAGGGTAATTTTACAGCACCTTCAAAACTGACCACAGTCTGTCCATTTACCATTGACTGACCATGTGCCAAACCATTAACGGTGGTTGACTGACTTTTGACGGATTGGAGTCCATTGGCTTCAAGGAAATTTTTGATTGCATTATGTGCAGCTCTTGTCTGAATATCGACCCCTTTGGTTCCTGTGGCTGAATAATCAGCACTTCCTGAAATTACAAAATCCAAAAACCCTTCCTGCCTGAACTCATTGTCTGATGGTACGATCAAAAGGTTAGACCTTGCCATCCGGTTATCCACGGATTTTATATCAAATCTGACATAATATACAGGCAAAGTATCTTTACCGTAAAGCAGAGATGGACAAAAAATTGCTTCCAGAGATGGTAAAATCATAATTATCAGGCAAAAAAATATTTTTGTCATAGCACATCGTTAAATTTGGTATTTTTATTGCAGACATCTTTTTTCAATATTTTATGTTCAACCTCGCAAGTTTTGAGTCTCTATTTCAATCTTGAAATTTTCAGTTTTCAACAGTTCCTACCGATTGTGGAGTCATTGTGATTATTATTTATAATATACCGTTTGACAACAGTTATGCCAATTTTTTTAATCTTTAAAAGGATGGATAAGATGAGAGAAAAAATGCTATTTTCCAAGGTCGCACTCCTATTTTCAACAGCCACTCTGATAATTACCATTATACTGACCGGATGTCTCTATGTTGAACAGCAGCCAGGCAAGCACAATCTCAGTTCAACTGGCGGCACGGTCGAGTTTTCTGAAAATGACAGCACCTCTCAACAGAGAATAGTGACGTTTGACGTGGTTGGAAAGGGGTTGATTCCTGAGACTGCAATCAATACAGGCCAGGGACGGCTAATGGCAGAGCGAGCTGCCATAAATGATGGATATCGACAGCTTGTTGAAAAAATAAGAGGTGTTTATGTTGATGCCTATTCACAGACTTCTAACGGAATTATTGATTATGATGTTATCCGTACCAAAACACAGTCATGGCTACGTGGGGTTCAGGTAGTTGAAGTAAAAGAGGAAGGTTATGGGATCTTTAACGCAAAACTGCAACTCAGAATATACTTTACAGAATCTGACATGATCTGGTGGCCATCTGGAATCGGCAATGGAGTGGTGCCAGCTTCGCCACGCCGCAAAAGTTTTTTGGCAAGAGTTTTCTCAGGCGATGCGACCAGGTGTGATTCATACCCTTGGTGTGGTAATTATTATTACTATAATCAAAAATAATCGTTTACTTGATCTTGTCCCGAAAAGGAGAAAAAAATGAATTCCATGCCCAAATCCCCATTGTCAGCAAATGTGATTTCAAATATGTTTGTTGTGCTCTTCATATGTTGCTGCACCATTACTTTTGTAGGAGCAGAAGAGTTCCCGTTTCCCGAGCCTTCAGAAAAGTCTTTGTCAAAAGAGATGCAGCAGACAGGATACATTATGCAGATGCAGGAGAGGATAAGGGCAAATGAGGATCAGATCATATTTCTCGTAAATGAAAAGGATTTGCTCCAGAACAGGATTTATCATTTGCAGGATCTTGATGAGCCTGTCCCATGGCATATGCACAAGTCTGTCAGTATCAAGGAAAAAAAGATTCAGGCAGCATTCAGGGAAAACAGCAGGCTCAATGAGCTGCTACGACAAGAAAGATATAAGGTCACGGATCACACAAAGATAAATACCTATAATCCCATGTCATCCTATCCTCTAAATTCTGACCTTGATATTGATGCCTTGAAAAATAGGATTTCACAGGAGATAAGAGATGCGGGACTGGATGAGTGGCTTAAAATTTCAAGCGACGGGAGTGGCCTGAAAATGGAAAATCTGCTTCCGATCCTGTTCGCTTCGGGAAGTGCAAGAATTGCAAGCGAGTACAAGGTCTTTCTAAAAAGACTTGCACAATTGATCAAGGGATATAATGTAAGAATCAGGATAGACGGGTTTGCAGATACAGACAGGATCCACACAAAACAGTACCCGTCCAACCTGGAACTGGGGGCAGCTCGAGCAGCAAATATTGTCCATGAGCTTGTCAAAAATGGCGTAAAACCATCTGTATTCCAGATCGCAACCACAGGAGAATACCGACTTGATGGCAGGGTTATGTCTGACAAAAAAATTCTTGAACGCAGGGCTGAAATATCAATCCTTTTTATATAACGATCATGCCCTGGCGGGCACAACGAAAAATGAAAGTCTGATGATCACGGATATTTTAAAGGAGTTTCACATAAAAATAACCGGCCATGACAGTTTGATATAAAAAGAGGCCTTGTCCAGGTATGTTGTTCTAATTAGCGTGGATTTCAAGATTTCCTTTCTATTTTTGATACCAGGTGCCATCCTCTTTTTTAAGAAATTCACCAGCTACCGCTTTCTGGACAATTTGAAGAGCTCTGAGCTGCTCGACTTTTTCAACAGGCACCCCCTGCTGTTGTGCAATTATTGAATAAACCTCTTTTCTGTCTCTGTTTTCGCTGTTCACTATATCCTGATTGACTCTGTTTCCTGACACATACTCAAGATAACCTGAGGTGTTTTCGCCAATAATACCCTGCTGTTTCATCTGTACAATGGTTGGCAGACGTTGCCTCATCCTGTCTTTTATATCATCTGTCAGCCCATTATCAGCTATAATTAAAAGAAAAAACAACATAACAGACAGCAGTGTAAAGAAACCTCGTTTTAAAATCATGGCACCTCCTTGAATTAAATCCATTTTTTTACAGATTTTCTCTCTTCAATTCTCGTTATTTCTGAATAATTTTCTTTTCCGCTTTGTCAATATCATCAAAATAGCTATCCAACGCTCTGTCCACTTTAACATTAACATCAATCGTAATATGTATGGGTTTGACCTCCACCGGAGCTAACTGTACCTCGTGGCTGGTATTACACCCCGTCATAATCAAAACTACAGCAACAATAGAGAGAACACCTCTTTTTTTGCACATCTTACCACTCCTTTATTCAGGTCAATTGATCTACACTGGCAAATTAAGTGTTAAAAAATAGACTATTTGATAACTAAAGTTATTTTCTTGACAAATAAAAGACAATTTATTAAATACTCCATCATTATTTGGCACTAAAGTCAATATCAAACATTAAAATCAAATCTTGACTTGTTAAAGGAATTTTCGATGAGGACTATACTCGGATATACCATGAGAAGTTTCATAGCTTTTTTATGCCTGATGACAGCAATTTTTCTCTCAACAACTCAGATTACCAACCAACAGAAAGATGATAGTTTTATCTTGAATATATCAGGCCGCCAAAGAATGCTCGTTCAAAAAATAGTCAAAGATATTCTTATATGTTTTAATCTGGTCAGCAATCAAAAAGCTAATAAAAAAAATGATGACGTCAAGATTTGGAAAGAGCAGGTTCTCTCATCTATTAAAGTATTTGAATCAACTCTGTATGCTCTCAAAGATGGGGGCAAGGTTCCTGTTGACATTGGAATGACCCAATTTAGGGAGTGCCCACCTGCTGTAAGGGGAGCTATCAATACGCAGCTTGAAAAGGTTTTTATTGTCTGGATATCACTCAAGAATAACATTGATAGAATAATTTATTCTGAATTCACTGATATAAGTGCGATTAATTATGTGATTAATAATAACATGAAACTACTTGAAGAGATGGATAGCGCGGGTCTTTTAATGCAATACAACGCTGAAGATAAAGTACGGCTTATGGCAAAGATTCAGGCAGCTTCAATCATGGTTGGAGTTGCGATAGTCATCTTTAGCATGTTTATGACAAAAATAAATATCGTTGATCCGATTAAATACTTCACAGAGGCCGCAGAATCAATGAGCATGGGAGACCTCAAACATGAACTTAGAACAGCGGACAAGCTAAAAGAGCTTTCGGAGCTTTCCAGATCAATGAACAGACTCAGGATAAGTACAATAAAAATGATGGAGAGACTCAACGTTGAACGTTTATAACAAACGAGTTCGTACCTGAATAGAAAATGACTCCAGAGAAGTTTTGAAGAATCCAGATAGTTTTTGACTGATGAGAATATTAAAAAAGGTTCGCTGGCCTGCCTTATGTTGTTCTGGGAGGCCAGTGAACCTCTTTTTTTTCCAGAAGCTGTTGAACGCAATCGACTCAATTAAGATCCCGTGCATGTTCAACTCAGATTCCGCTTCAGGTTCAACCATGTTATCATGTTGTTCTTGTTCAATGATTTGAATCCATAAACAATTGCAGCAAAGCCGCCTGTGTTTTTATGAAACAGGTTCAACCAAGTTGTGTTGAGTATGAAAATTTATTATTTGACCCGACCCTCTTTCCATGCCTGAATCAAAGCGTCATAATCAACAGTTTCACCTTTAGGCTTCTCGTTCTCGAGTTTAGGCTTTGGAGCACCTGGCTGGCTTAACCAATAAGCCTCATCTTTTTCCGGATTCAACAGAGGACCTTTGTCTCCCTGGGTCCCTGAGCGTGCGATACGTTCAAGAATACGATCCTGTTCCTTGGCAAGGTTGTCCATGGCAGTAGATACATCAACTTCGCCGGCAACGGCCTCGCCAATATTCTGCCACCACAACTGGGCAAGTTTCGGATAGTCAGGAACATTGGTTCCGGTTGGTGTCCAGGCAACTCTGGCAGGGCTTCTGTAAAATTCAACAAGACCACCAAGTTTTGGTGCTCTGTCTGTGAAGGATTGGTGACGAATATCGCTGTCACGAACAGGGGTCAGACCAACATGTGCCTTTTTCAAGGATACAGTTTTAGAAACAGTAAACTGGGCAAAGAGCCAGGCAGCTTTTCTTCTGTCAACAGGCGTACTGTTCATAAGAGTCCATGAACCGCAATCCTGATATCCGAGTTTCATCCCCTCTTCCCAGTATGAACCGTGAGGAGATGGTGCCATACGCCATTTTGGAGTTCCGTCTTCGTTAACTGTTGGGCCAGGCTTTACCATATCACCGACAAATGCAGTGTACCAGAAAATCTGCTGGGCAACATTGCCTTTTGCAAGAAATGGAAGATACTGATAGAAATCCATTCCAAGTGCTCCCGGAGGGGCATAAAGACGCAGCCAGTCCATGTATTTTTGCAAGGCATACTTGGCCGCAGGGCCATTTGCGTCGCCGCCACGGCTGACACTTGAACCTACCGGACGGTTATTTTCGTCAACACGGATTCCCCACTCATCAACAGGTTTTCCATTTGGAAGGCCCTTGTCACCGGCACCAGCCATAGAGAGCCAGGCATCTGTAAATCTCCAGCCAAGATCCGGTGATTTCTTGCCGTAGTCATTGTGCCC
The DNA here is from genome assembly GCA_015232935.1 of Desulfamplus sp. Lineage (GTDB taxonomy): Bacteria > Desulfobacterota > Desulfobacteria > Desulfobacterales > Desulfobacteraceae > Desulfamplus. The sequence goes on along the minus strand of JADFYT010000003.1, from coordinate 7,845 downwards.
GTAAACTGCTTGTCCATCAATCTCTTTAACGTGCTTGCTAAAAAACTCGGCAATATCCTCGTAAGCAGACCAGTTGACCGGAACGCCCAGCTCATAACCGTAGATCTCTTTAAATTTGCTCTTGAGATCATCTCTTTTAAACCAGTCATAACGGAACCAGTAAAGATTTGCAAACTGCTGATCAGGAAGCTGATAGAGCTTTCCATCAGGAGCGGTAGTAAAGGATTTGCCCATGAAGTCATCAACATCCAGAGTAGGAAGTGTGGCATCCTTACCTTCGCCAGCCATCCAGTCAGTCAGATTGACAACATGGCCATACCGGTAATGCGTACCAATCAGATCAGAGTCATTGATATATGCATCAAAAACATTCTTGCCTGACTGCATCTGGATCTGAAGTTTCTCGATTACATCCCCTTCCTGAATCAAATCATGAGTAACCTTGATTCCGGTGATCTCTTCAAATGCCTTGGTCAGAACTTTTGATTCATACTCGTGGGTAGGAATTGTCTCGGAAACCACCTTGATCTCCATACCTTTGAATGGTTCTGCAGCCTTGATGAACCACTCCATCTCCTTGATCTGATCTTCCTTGGTCAGTGTCGATGGCTGAAACTCATCGTCAATCCATTTTTTTGCCTCTTCAATACCGGCATTAGCCGAACCAAAGCCAAGAATAAATACTGCTGCACCTGTAAGAAAAACTTGTGCAGGCCTTTTGCCAAACCAATTTCTCATCATGTTGTCTCCTTAACATTGTCTTCTTAACATGGCCCTGTTTTTTATTATCAAAGAGGTGACAGGTTTCAGTTGTACAGCTACTATTCCCGTTGTTCAGTTATTTAACATTCCCGCCAGGAAGTCCCCTTCCAAATCCTTGATTCAAGAGGGAAGTTGAGCTGTAGCGGCTGTCCAATCCTGACCTTCTGCCTTAAGGTGTAAAGGCCATTGACACCTTAAGACAATCCTCATCATCAGAAAAAAAGGATCATCAAACATTGATGGTCTCGTAAAAAGTCATTTTTTAAAAATGCGTCATAAATAAATTCAAATAGTTATGACTCTAAAAAATGCCTGTTCAAGAATTCTGTTTAACAGACTTCTTGCAGAACCGGCATTTCGATTGTTGATTTTACTTGGACATCACTGCGGACAGACAGTTTTTTTTGCATAAAATCCAAATCTTTTGCAGTATTCAATTTCACCCCCAGCGCATGACAACTCCCATCCAAACCAAAGAAAAGGCAAAAGCTATCCATATTGTAAAATCGGTTAACCCAAGCCATGCCAGGTGAATGTACGCACTGCTAAGAAGCCCTATGAAAAGCCTGTCTCCCCGAGTTGTGCTCAGGGGGATAAAACCACGCCTTTTGACGCATGGCGATATAATCTGCCATGTGGTCATGGCAATAAGTATGCAGATAATAGTAATAAAAAAAATTGCAGTGGGCAATGTCCATGCCATCCACTCAAGATTCATAACTCTCTCCTTCCTCTATAATTAGCTTTTTCCATCCACTGACTTGTACAAGCCGGAACAAAAAAACATAGACAAACCAAAACCCAAAAAGTTCTCTGATTTTTGTGCAAGAATAAAACAAAAACCAGAAATCAGGAGCCTAAACCCTGCCCATTGCAAAGCCTTTTGCCATGTGGTTTCTGACAAACCAGATCACTAAAGCCCCGGGGACAATCGTTAAAATTCCTGCCGCGGATAAAAGTCCCCAGTCAAGGCCGGTGGCACTTACTGTACGGGTCATTGTGGCAGCTATTGGTTTGGCAGCCGTTGTGGTCAGGGTTCTTGCAAAAAGAAGTTCAACCCATGAGAACATGAAGCAGAAAAAGGCAGTAACTCCGACACCTGAGCGAATAAGAGGCATGAAGACCATGACAAAAAAACCGGGAAAAGAGTAGCCATCAATGTAGGCGGTCTCATCAATCTCTCTTGGGATACCAGACATGAACCCTTCAAGGATCCAGACTGCCAGAGGAACATTGAAAAGACAATGGGCCAGGGCTACTGCGATATGGGTATCAATAAGGCCGAAGGTTGAGTAGAGCTGAAAAAAGGGGAGCAAAAATACCGCTGCTGGAGCCATGCGGTTGGTCAGAAGCCAGAAAAACATCTGGCTGTCGCCGATAAACCGGTAACGTGAAAATGCATAGGCAGCCGGAAGTGCAGTGAACAAGGAAATAAGAGTATTTATGCTCACATAGATAATGGAGTTTATATAACCCGAATACCATGAGGCGTCGGTGAAAATTTTGACGTAATTGGCAAAGGTGATATCTTTGGGGTAGAGTGAAAAAGTACTGAGGATATCGGCATTGGTTCTTAAGGACATGTTCAGCATCCAGTAGATTGGAAGCAGAAGCAGCACAAAATAGAAGGTAAGGACAATAGTTCTTTTTTTAATTTTCATCACGCATCTCCTTTACCGGCGTTTTGAAGTACCTGATAAAACAGCCAGCTCAAAAGCAGAATAATTAAAAAGTAGATCAGGGAAAATGCGGCAGCAGGACCCAAGTCAAACTGACCGACAGCAATCTTGACAAGATAGATAGATAAAAAGGTAGTAGTGTTGCCAGGTCCGCCACCGGTTAAAACAAATGGTTCCGCATAGATCAGAAAGCTGTCCATGAACCTCAGGAGCAGTGCGATGGTCAGAACTCCCCGCATCTTGGGAAGCTGGATATACTTGAATACAGCCCAGGCAGAAGCCCCGTCAATTTTTGCGGCCTGAAAATAGGCTTCAGGAATAGCCCTCAATCCCGCGTATGCGAGAAGAACCACTAATGGAGTCCAGTGCCAGACCTCCATCAGTATCAGGGTAATCCATGCCTGTATAGGACTTGCAGTATGGTCAAACGGAATTCCAATGCCATTTATAAATGACCCGAAAAGCCCTATGTCTGGTCTTGTAAACACAATCCAGATCGTACCAATAACATTCCATGGGATCAGAAGAGGCAATGCCATCAGTACAAGACTCAAGGATGCTCCCCAGCCTTTTTTGGGCATAAGCAGTGCAATGCCGATTCCAAGGGGAATCTCTATTAGAAGCACAAGTCCGGAAAAGAGAAACTGGCGCATGAGAGCTTCATGCAGTCGGGGATCTGCAAGCACCTCCTCAAACCACTCAAGTCCCACAAACACACGTTCGCCTGGCCCGAATATATCCTGAATGGAATAGTTTACAACCGTCATTAAAGGAAGGATGGCACTAAAGGCGACAATGACAAACACCGGCAGCACCAGAAACCAGGCTTTGTTATCTTCCCATTTGTTCATATTAAAGACTCCTTATTTTGTATGCTCACCATCTTCTTGTATGTTCACAATCTTCTCTTACTTTAAAAGTCTCTCTTTTGCAAACAGCCGGATCCAGTCAACCGGAAACTCAAGCCAGACATCTTCTGTACCGGTAAAATCATCTTCATCAAGTCTTGCCCTGAGAGTATGACCAGCCAGGATAACCGTGATGATCTTGAAGTTTCCGTGATCCTGCAACGCCTTTACTTTTGCCTTGAGAGCTCCTTTGACCTCAGTTGGATGAACCTTGAGATACAGGGGGCGAATCCCGAGTTCAAGTTGTCCGGAAGCTTTTGACGCGAGCGAGGTCAAGGTGTCATTCAGAGGTATTCCAAGACTTTGTGCACTTGTGTTGTTTTTGATCATCACTCCGTGGGAATCCTGAATGACTGCGATATTTCCATCAACCTTGCATGGAAGGAAATTCATTCCCGGGCTGCCAATGAAATATCCAACAAACTTATGGCTCGGATTTTCAAACAGTTCCTGGGGGGTACCGATCTGGACAATCTCTCCTTCGTACATCACTACCACCTTGTCCGCGAAAGTCAAGGCTTCCACCTGGTCATGAGTCACATAGATGAGAGTGAGTTTTAGCTGTTCATGAATCTCCTTGAGCTTGCAGCGAAGCTGCCATTTAAGGTTGGGATCAATCACGGTGAGTGGTTCATCAAACAAAATGGCTGCAACGTCGCTTCTGACAAGCCCTCTGCCCAAGGATATCTTCTGTTTGGCATCTGCTGCAAGACCGGCTGCTTTTTTATACAGAAACGGCGTCAGTTCAAGAATCTCGGCAATTTCAAGAACTCTTGTCTTGACTGAATCCTCATCAAACCCACGGTTTCGCAAAGGAAACGCCAGATTATCAAATACGCTCATGGTGTCATATAGAACCGGAAACTGAAATACCTGGGCAATATTGCGTTTTTCAGGCGGCATATCAGTAACATCTTTGCCATCAAACAGGATTCTGCCTTTGCTTGGCACCAAAAGTCCGGATATTATATTGAGCAGTGTGGTTTTTCCACACCCCGAAGGTCCAAGAAGTGCGTATGCCCCCCCATCATCCCATATATTGTCAATGAGCTTCAGGGCGTAATCCGAGTCCCCTGTCGGGTGTTTAATGTAACTATGTGCAATTTTATTTAAATTAATCTGTGCCATAACCGTCCTTTTAAGATGAGAAATTGTCAGGAAGGGGACATTACAAGCTGCCCTGTATCAGAATAGACAAAGAAGCGGGAGGGATTGACATAGACTTCAATCTCAGACCCTATTTTTCTCGAATAGATCCCAACTTCCTGGATCACAATTCTTTCACCGTTAAAATCAGCATGTATAAAGGTTTCAGAGCCATTGATCTCGGCAAGCTCCACTTTGACAGTCAGTCTTATGTCTTCGTCATTTTTTCTTCTGAGATAAAAATGGTTGGAACGCACACCCAGTTTGTAACTGGCATCGCTCAATGTTTTCAAACGGCCAGAAAGGGGGAAGGCAACTCCTCCACCAAGCTGTATCTGGCTCTCTTTTAAATCGCAACTTATATAATTGATAGGAGGATCACTGAACACCTCAGCCACCTTTGTGGTAGCAGGGTGGTGATAGACATCAGGCGTAGAACCGGTCTGAAGAACTCTGCCCTCATCAAGCACTACGATATTGCCTCCGAGCATCAGTGCCTCTGCCGGCTCAGTGGTTGTATAGACCACTATTGATTCACGCTTTTTGAATATCTCCTGGAGTTCTATCTGAAGCTCTTCTCTGAGCTTGTAGTCAAGATTTACCAATGGTTCGTCCAAAAGAAGAAGTTCAGCGTCCCGTACAATGGCTCTGGCTATCGCTGTACGTTGCTGTTGCCCCCCTGAAAGCTCTGACGGCAGCCGGTCGAGCATCTCTTCAAGATGCAGCATATGAGCCGCCTCCTGAACCCTGCGGTCAATCTCCTTTTTATCCATCTTGCTTACTTTTAGCGGAGATGCGATATTATCATATACGGTAAAAGAAGGGTAATTGATAAACTGCTGATACACCATTGCAATACTTCGTTTTCTGACTGACATACCTGTAATATCTTTGCCGTCCAGCAGCAGTTGTCCTTTTGTGGGGCGATCCAGACCTGCCATGAGGCGCAGCAAGGAGGTTTTGCCGGATAAAGTCCTGCCCAGAATAACATTGCGTGAACCAGATTCAAAGTCCAGGTTAATATTTGTGAGGTGAATTTCTCCATCCACTTTTTTCTGCATGTTCTTAAGGGATAATCCCATGTATTGTCTCCCTCTACATTACTTCATCAGTTACTGTTTGTTCTGATATCAGAATTATCGATTTCCAGAAAGGTCTTTTGTCAGATATACCCTTTGCTGTTAGTGCTTCTTCAAGTTTAAAGAACATTAGCCTAATGCAGCATTTTAGCCAAGTTAATTATCTGAAAAACTATAATAGGTCATGTTACGCATCAAATACATGTTCGCATACTAACTTTTTTGTTCACATATCAACTTTTGTGTTTATCCTGATTAATACACGCTCTTCTATTTGTCAAGTATTAAAAAAACACTCAGCAATTCAGAGTGCCATGCTGATGTCGCAGCAATTAACAGGGTTCCTTGAAATTAGGACACAGTCATAAAACACTTGACAATACATCCTTACGCTCACTTATGATCCATCCAGTTGAGAGTCCTTTCAACCGCCTTTTTCCAGCCTGCATACCCCTCGGATCTTGTTTTTTCATCCATGTCAGGGTTCCAGGTAGAGTGGATTGACCAGTTAAGCTTAAGATCCTCAATACTGCTCCAGAATCCTACAGCAAGACCTGCGGCATAGGCAGCACCAAGAGCTGTAGTCTCTGCGACTTTAGGACGGATAACCGGTACACTCAGGATGTCGGATTGAAACTGCATAAGAAGCCTGTTCTCAACCATTCCCCCATCCACTTTCAGCCTGGTAAGATCCACACCTGAATCAAGATTCATGGCATCCACAATATCTTTGGTCTGATAAGCCGTGGCTTCAAGAACAGCTCTTGCAATGTGGTGCCTGTTAACATAGCGGGTCAATCCTACAATGACGCCTCTCGCATCAGATCGCCAGTAAGGAGCAAACAGTCCTGAAAAGGCAGGAACGCAGTAAACTCCGCCATTATCCGTGACTGCTGAGGCAAGGGTCTCAATCTCGGGAGCCTCTCGGATCATCTGGAGATTGTCCCGTATCCACTGAACCAGCGCGCCGGCCATGGCTACCGACCCTTCAAGTGCGTACACAGGTCTGTTTTGACCGATCTGGTACCCAAGTGTGGTCAACAGTCCATGCTTTGACTGAACAGGGGTATTTCCGGTGTTGAGCAGCAGAAAACATCCTGTTCCGTAGGTATTTTTAGCCTCTCCAGGCTCGAAACATGTCTGGCCAAAGAGTGCGGCCTGCTGATCGCCGAGGTTTCCACATACCGGAATCTCGGCACCCAAAGGTCCCTCATTTCTGGTTAAGCCCCATGTCCGGCTGTCAGATGAAGGCGTAATTGCAGGAAGTCCTGAAGCAGGTATTTCAAGGATATCAAGAATATGGCTGTCCCAATTTAATGTTGAAATATCCATAAGCATGGTACGACTGGCGTTGGTTACGTCGGTAACATGAGATCCTCCTTTTACACCACCTGTAAGATTCCAGATCATCCATGTATCCATAGTTCCAAAAAGAGCGTCCCCTTTTTTTGATGCCTCCCTTGCTGCCGGAACATTGTCCAGTATCCATTTGATTTTGGGTCCTGAAAAATATGTAGCCACAGGCAGACCCGTCTTTGCCCTGAACCGATCCTGCCCCCCGTCTTTTATAAGTTGCTGACAGATATCATCAGTTCTGGTGCACTGCCACACAATGGCATTGTGAAAGGGTTTGCCTGTACGCCTGTCCCAAACAAGCACGGTTTCCCTCTGATTCGTGATACCAATTGCAGCAAGCTCGTCCCCTGAAATTCCTGATTTTGCAAGGGCACCGCGAATTACTGCCGCTGTATTCCCCCAGACCTCCATGGGGTCATGCTCTACCCAGCCCGGTTTTTCAAATATCTGACGGTGCTCCCTCTGATCCACCCCAACAATATTTCCATCATGGCCAAAAATTATAAACCGTGTGCTGGTGGTACCCTGATCCAATGCACCTACATATTTTTTCATGGAAAATCTCCTTATGGATTTGTTTTAGGATTTTGAATAATCTGTTTTTACCGGTTCCTTGATTATCTGTAGAACTATAGCTGTAATCATGAGCAATACCTTCGCCAAATTCAAAATAGGTCTGAAATATGACCATTTTAAACACCATATATTGTATGATTAAAAACATTCAGTCACAATATATAGACAAAAAATTCAAGCCAAAATAAAATTGGCAAAGGTATTGATGAGGCTTTAATTTTTTTTAGTTATGCCCATCAGGGGGGGCATGGCCGTTATCAAGAACTTTTCTGACCTGTCGTGAGAGTTCATCAATAGTGAATGGTTTTTGAATGAAGCTGTTACACCCCTTCTGCATTA
>JADFYT010000039.1 GCA_015232935.1 Desulfamplus sp. | reverse complement strand
TACTGCGTCCATTTTAGGACTCTCCAGAGCCATTGGAGAGACCATGGTGGTGTTGATGGTGGCAGGCGGTGCGAGCATGATTCCCGCCTCAATTTTTGATCCGGTACGCCCCATGCCCGCAACTATCGCGGCAGAGATGGCCGAAGCACCATTTAGAACCGAACATTACTATGCACTGTTTGCCATTGGCATTGTCCTGTTTCTCTTTACTCTGGGGTTTAATCTGCTGGCAGATTACATATCCAATAAATACAGACAAACAGGTGAAGCAAGCCTGTAGGAGATAATAGCTCCATGAACTCCGAAAACAAGATAGCCCCGAAAGATATGGCCAGAAATAATAAAAATAACTACATTGTCACAGAAGAGGATTCTAAAGGCAAAAATAATAAAACAATAAGCCATATTTCTGCGACAACCGGAATAAACCGCAGGCGAAGAATCCAGACTCTCTCTTTTTTAGTGCTTCGGGTAGCCGCTCTTGTCAATGGAATCGCCTTGCTGGTAATTATCTATTTTATGGTGAGCAAAGGATGGATGGCCATATCATGGGAGTTTTTGACCGACATGCCCAGGGATTCCATGACCAAAGGGGGCATACTTCCTTGTATTGTAGGCACTCTCTATCTTGGAGTTCTTTCGATCCTGATCGCCCTGCCTGTTGGCGTGGCATCAGCCATATATCTAAATGAGTATGCAGAGCAAGGGAAGATGATCCGCATGATCCGGCTGGCAATCAATAACCTCGCAGGAGTTCCATCTATTGTTTTTGGATTGTTCGGCCTTGCTTTTTTTTGTATCGTACTGAAAATGGGGATAAGTCTGACCGCGGGTGCTTTGACACTCGCGGTCATGATCCTTCCGGTCATCATCGGCTCAACCGAAGAGGCCCTCAGAAGCGTTCCTGATACTTACAGGGAGGCATCACTTGGGCTTGGTGCAACCAAATGGCAGACTATTTACAGGGTGGTTCTGCCGACCGCACTTCCAGGCATTTTGACCGGCTCGATTCTCGGGATAAGCCGGGCTGCCGGAGAGACCGCACCGATCATGTTCACAAGTGCTGTTTTTTCTACTCCCATCTTGCCCACATCCATTTTTGATGAAGTCATGGCCCTGCCGTATCATGTATATGTCCTGGCAACCGCGGGAACCAACATTGAGGCGACACGTCCCATGCAGTATGGAACATCTCTGGTTCTGATCTGTCTGGTTATGGGAATGAATCTTGCGGCAATCATTTACCGTTCCCGACTGAGAAAAAGAATAAAGTAAAACCGGCATGTTTCATTTGCAGCTTTACACTTTCTTTGACAGCATTCCCATTTTCAGGGGATTTTCTCAAAAAAAGTGTAAACTGCTTTTGAGATGATATGAAACATGCCGTAAAACCTCTATATTTTTAGGATCCCAAATGACAAAAACCGCTCGGAAAATTAAAATAAAAGCCGAAGATCTTGATTTTTATTATGCTGATTTTAAGGCACTGCATGGTATAAGCCTCGATTTTTATGAAAACGAGGTCACCGCATTGATCGGACCGTCCGGCTGTGGGAAAAGTACCTTTTTGCGTTGTATAAACAGGATGAACGACCTTATTCCTGGTTCTCGTGCAGAGGGCAAGATCCTGCTGGACAAGCTAAATATCTACGATCCTTTGGTTGATGTGGTCTCTTTGCGAAAAAGTGTGGGCATGGTATTTCAAAAACCCAACCCGTTTCCCAAAAGTATTTTTGAAAATGTGGCATATGGTTTACGCGTCAATGGCATCAAATCAAAAACTGATATTGCCTATAAAGTGGAGCAAAGCCTGAAGGCGGCCGCACTGTGGGATGAGATCAAGGATCGCCTGCATGAATCAGCTTTAGGGCTTTCAGGGGGTCAGCAACAAAGACTGTGCATTGCCAGAGCCCTTGCCGTGGAGCCCGAAGTCCTTCTCATGGATGAACCTGCATCGGCACTGGATCCCATTGCAACACAGAAAATTGAGGAGCTGATTGAACAGTTGAAAGAGAACTATACCATCATCATTGTTACCCACAACATGCAGCAGGCAGCCCGTGTCTCGGATGTGACCGCGTTTTTTTATATTGGCAAGCTGATTGAGGTGGATACTACAGATGTGCTGTTTACAAAACCCGCACTGAAACAGACAGAGGATTATATTACGGGTCGTTTTGGTTGAAAAGATCTCTATTGGCAGAGAGCTGCGATCATGAGGCTTTCATTCTTCGTTGTGCCTGCCAGGGCATGACCGTCATAATGATTTATAATCGTTATAATGATTAAGGTGACTGTATGAGTTATTTATTAAAAAAAGAACTTGACAAGATGAAAAACAATTTGCTCAGCCTGGGTGCGATGATTGAAGAGAGGCTTCAGATGATGAGCAATTCCATTGAATATATGGATACTCAAATGGCCAAAAGGATAATTGCCGGAGATTATGAAATTGATGAAGCTGAGGTTGCCATAGAGGAGGAGTGCCTGAAGATGCTCGCACTCTATCAGCCTGTAGCAATTGATTTACGTTTTCTGGTTGCTGTCATCAAGATCAATAATGACATGGAGCGTATTGCCGATCTTGCGGTAAATGTGGCTCACAGGGTAATAGTTGCTTCCAAGGAAAAGGAACAGATTTTCACGTTTGATTATATGGAGATGGCCAGAAGAGTCAAACAGATGCTCAAGCAGAGTCTGGATGCCTTTGTTAACATGGACCTTGATCTGGCCAAAACAATTAATGGAATGGATGATGCTGTTGACAGAATCAAAAACCAGGCATATGACGCGACAAAAGATATTTTAAGAAATTATCCTGAAAAAGCGGGGTACATCATTAACATGTTCTTGATCTCACGGCATCTTGAGCGGATAGCTGACCTGGCTACCAATATTGCAGAAGAGATAATTTATATTATAGAGGGCGAAATTGTACGCCACTGCTAAAAATATATCCCACAGGATTTGAATCATGCCAAAAGAGCACATATTAATTGTTGATGATGAGGAAGACATCCTGGAGCTGATCAGGTTCAACCTGCTTCGGGAGGGATACAGCGTAACTGCAGCGGGAAATGGCGAGGATGCCATAAAAGTATTACGCAATGAGAAGATTGATTTGATGATACTTGACCTTATGCTTCCTGGAATTGACGGATTAGAGGTAACAAGGCAGATCAAAAATACTCCTCAGCTTCCTGAAATTCCTGTTATCATGCTGACAGCCAAGGGAGAAGAGGCCGATGTAGTAACCGGTCTGGAACTGGGGGCAGATGATTATATCTCCAAGCCGTTCAGCCCCAGAATACTTCTTGCCCGCGTACGGACAATACTGCGGCGAAAAACATTGCTGAATCAAAAAGAGTCTAAAAATGACCACCATACTCAAACTCGGCAAATCACTCTTTTTGGCATATTGATAGATTCGGGCAGATACAAGGTTGAAATTGATGGATCGCCAGTTGATCTGACCTATTCGGAATTTAATATCCTTCTGGCTCTCGCACGGCGGCCTGGATGGGTCTTTACCCGTCAGCAGATTATGGATGCCGTAAGGGGAGATAACTACGTTGTGACCGAAAGAAGCATTGATGTCCAGATAGTCGGGTTGCGTAAAAAACTTGGAGATCATGGAAAGTACATTGAAACTGTGAGAGGCATTGGCTACCGGTTTAAAGAAGATACCTGAGGATACGAAAAAAAGAGCATCCTTCATATCACCTCAAAAGCAGTTTACACTTTTTTTGAAAAAAACCCTGAAAACAGGGATAAGCCTAAAGAAAATGTAGAGCGGCAAATGAAGCATGCCAAAAAAGGAAGATACTTGATGAAACGCAAAAAGCTACTATGGGAAATCTATCCGTCATATCTGTTGATTATCATTGTTTCTCTGATTGCTGTAACATACTACTCATCTAATTTTTACCAGAAGTTTTTTCTTGAACAGGCCTATGAGGATTTAAAATCCCGTGGGGAAATTCTGAAACATGGAATATATGATCTGATCCCGGATCCTGTACTACTGGATCAATTCTGCAAAAAGGCGGGACAAGACTCTTTCACCAGGATTACAGTCATACTGCCTGAGGGCACTGTAATTGCTGATTCGGACAACAACGTAACGGAAATGGCAAATCACAAGAACAGACCAGAACTTATTGATGCCTTCAAAGGCTCGGTCAGTTCCATTGCCAGATACAGCGATACTTTGAGTAAAAAAATGATGTACGTGGCCATTCCCATCGAAAAAAATAATGTTGTGCATGCTGTTATCAGAATGTCTATCTCCATTTCAACTATTGATGAAAAAATAAGACAGGTGATTTACAGGGTTATTCTTGGAGGGGTACTTATTGCACTGTTTGCGTCTGTGGTCGGATTTTTTATTTCAAAAAAGATCACCAGACCCATTGAAGATATGACAAAAGTAGCCCAGTACTTTTCAGAAGGGGATCTGACCCGAAAGCTTCTTATTCCAAGTTCCATTGAAATGGCGGCTCTGGCACTTTCAATGAACAGCATGGCATCCAGGTTAGATGATAAAATCAAGACGACTATCAGGCAAAAAAATGAACTTGATTCAGTTCTGTCAAGCATGCAAGAGGGGGTTATTGCCTTGGACAGGGAGAACCTCATTATCAGTATTAATCCATCAGCCGCACAGATTTTTTGCGTAAAACCCGCTGTGGTTCAAGGAACCGGATTAAAGGAGTCTATCAGGAACTACAGTCTGCAAAAATTCATCGCGGATGCCGCACAAAGTAATGTTCCCATAGAGCGTGATATTGTTTTGTATGATAATGGCACAAAAAAGATTCTCTATATTCACAGTTCACCTTTGATTGATATCAAGCATGAAAAAATAGGACTTTTAGTCATCTTGAATGATGTTACAAAACTGCGGCACCTTGAACAGATGCGTCAGGATTTCGCGGCAAATGTTTCCCATGAACTGAAAACCCCGTTGACAAGCATCAAGGGTTATGTCGAAACCCTGATCAGCCATAAGCACAGCGAACAGGAACTGACAACAGAGGAACGAAACCAGTTCTATTCAGTGATTGAACGCAATGTCAATAGATTGAGTGCAATTATAGAAGACCTGCTCCACTTGTCTCAAATTGAGCAGATTGAGGGGAGGCGTCAATTGACCATGATAGAGACAGATCTGTCAGACGCCATCACAAATTCCATCCAGACATGCAAGGAAAAGGCTGCTGATAAAAATATCAGCATTGAAGCCAGACTCAGGTCCAAAAAAAAGATTAATGCAGATCCTCAGCTAATCGAACAGGCCATTGTAAATCTTATCGACAATGCTGTTAAATACAGCCATGAGGCAGGCCATATAACAATTGAGAGCGATATAGACAGCTTTGAATCCGAAGTTGTTATTAAGGTATCTGATAATGGACCAGGAATTGGCAAGGAGCATCTGAATCGTCTGTTTGAAAGATTCTACAGGGTGGATAAGGGACGAAGTCGCAAAGAGGGAGGAACGGGTCTGGGGCTTGCCATTGTCAAGCACATTGTCATGGCACACAATGGCCGGATTGATGTGGAGAGTCAGCCTGGCAAGGGAAGCTGTTTTTTGATCCGCCTTCCTGTGTGAATGTAATATCCCCCTCTCTCTTTTGTTTTTGAATTGTCAAGAGGGTAGGGGGAGTTGGTATATGATCTGTTATTTCTGCTGCTTGATCTTGATCTCGCCCTCTTTAAAGAAGACTGATTTTAGCCATCCAAATCCAAACCGCAGAAGTTTGACATCATCATGTCTGATCTCTTCAAGCGTTACAGGATCAACATCAAATTTTTCAAGAAAGCTGCTTTCAAATACAAAAGTCCTGAATTTGTCTATATTATAACATGCAAGAAAAAACATCTGTTTGCTCTGCTCTGACAGCTTGATACTCATTGGAACGCTCTTTTTTCTCACAATCAGATCTGTCCATCCAGCATTTGCCTCATCTCTGATATTGACACCCTGATCTTCTCTCCAGTCAGCGACACTCCACTCTTTTTTCTCCTCAAATCCAAAACAGTGAGACTCTTTTACAGTGAAGAAAAAAGCATCATCATTATCTTTTGCCGTATCTTTGCTCAGTTCGTTTGCATAACTGAGCGAACCCATGCCAAGCGGATAATATCTGCACGCTGACGGTCTGCATTCATATACAAGACATCCCTCTTTGTCCCGAACAAATGGACATGATTTCTGGTCGTCATCTAAAAGTTTCAATGTTACCACCGGAAGATCGGCCTTTTCAAGAAGATGGATATCTGTATAGATTGCAAGAAACTCTTCCGAAGTTATATTGAGATGTTTTCGCATGGTTAATATATCATATGGTGTTAACATGATATCAATGCCTCTGCAGCATCTGGTAAAGCATTTAACCCCTTTGTGGCATTGAAATTGAAATCGGGTATTGTATCCCATCTGTTCTGGTATCACTTCGGAAGTGGTCTTGTCATCGGTTGTATTTTGCATTAAACATTATTCCTTTTTTAGTTATAAACAGGTAGAAGAACTCTTTGAGTTAAGTTAGTCTCCAGAGGTTTTGCTATCTGTTTTTTTAAATCATTCCTTTTCAGGAATATAAACATAACAATAAATTGCAGCAAGGCAGCGTATATTTTTTTTCTGTCTGTTACTGTCTGAAATCAAGAATCTCTATATTCACCTTGCCAATCAACCCCATAAGATCAAGTTGCATCTCCTGTGAACCCGATGAAAAGGCAATATGCGTCACATCTGCCGGAATCTGGTTAAAAAGAGCGTCAACCGTGATCCATCTTCCTATGAAGACAGAATTCCAGGCATGGTAGTAGAATCTGCCGTTAAGATAGACCATACCAGCCTCAATTTTGGCGGGTATGCCTGTAGCACGGCAGAAAGCCGCAAGAAGAGCCGCGTGTTCGTTGCAGTCGCCCATTCTGTTTTGCAGGGTTGACAGGGCATTGGGAAGTGAAATTACAGGCTGGCGTTTGATATTCTTCTGAATCCACGCAACGAGTTTTTGAACCTTGATCATGGGAGTATCTGTTGCAGGTGAACCGCCAGTATCTGTTTCAGGTGAGCTGCCGGTATCCATGTAGGAGAGTGTGGCAGATAGAGCCTTTTTGGCAAAACTTCTTATCCTGTAGTCATTGGATTGAATAAAGGCATCAGATTGTTTGAATCTGTCATCTATGGCAGCAAGATCCTCGGGCAAAAGTACCAAAGGAAGCCCTTCAAGAGACTCCTTTTTGATTGTCAATATTCCATCTTTCCACTCCTGACGTCCGCTGTTTAAGGCGTATTTATTAAAAGCAGAGTCAGTATTTTGGCTTTCAGTATTTACAACAGAGCCAGAGTCAGGATTTTTGTTTTTTGTATTTGAAAGATGGACAGGGGCAAGATTTTTGTTCTCGGTATTTGAAACAGGGAGAGCGTCAATACTTTGAGCATCAATGCTTGACACTCTTAATTCAAGCCATGTCAACTGTTCCGGTTTCTCGATAATTTTATCTGCTTTTACAGAGACAAGGTGTGTCAGATCTTCGCTCTCTTCGAGTGCAGAACCGTCAAGAGCACCCAGCCTGTCTGTTTTTACAAGGGTTATTCCAAGAAGCCCCTGCTCCTTGAGTACCTCGCCGTTTTCATCAATCCACGCAAACTGTTTTGCCCCCTTGAAAGACAGAGATGCTTTTTTTGCCGTGATCGTTTTTCCGTCAATGACTATATCTTCATTTGCCTCCATTTTTATTGTGGCCGGAGCCTGCCCAAGAGTGGATGGATCAAAAACAAAAATCACCATCTCTTCATCTTGTTCAAGACTTGATGCGACAGTTGCCTGAACAAGACCTGATGTCAGATATGGCCGGTTTTCAAGATGTATTTCAACAGGTTTTGAGCTGGATCGAGTTGTGCTGATTTCAGATTTCATGATTTTGTCATGACTTTCAACGTAGAGCGTGTTTCCTTTGATTTCACCTGTTACAGCAAAATTGAAACTGCCGGAAACAATCTCAAAATCAAAGGTTTTGACCGCAAAATCCATGTCAGTTGTACTTGCTGATTTAACCAGGATCTCCTGTGCCATTCCCATGGTATTGATCTTCATGAGCGTCTCTTCGTGAATGCTGTAGCCATCACCAGCACTTTCAAGGGTTCGATGCGTATAGCCTATTTTCCTTGAATTTTGAAAAATATTCATCCACGACTCACCTGTCTTCAACGCCTTATGGCTCCAATCTTTCCTGTCAGAAGCTGTCCTGAACGTACCATGATAAAATGCCACCCTGTAAACTAAAAGAGAGGTGAAGATGATGCACACTATCAGGGCAGTTGTCAGGAATCGCCTGTTTTTGTAAAGAGACATGGATCAACCCTCTGAAAGAATCTGCTCAAGGGTTTTGACAAGGGCGTTCATATGTGCTTTTTCTGCCTGTGAGAGGGCATGAAAAGCATCCTGAAGGCTGTTCTCTTCTTCATAGGCATGCTTTAAGGAATTGTCTGAATAGTGCTCTGCCATATCAGCAACAGGTTCGGACATCACCCTGTAAAGATCAAAAGCCCTGTACTCCATGGAAATAGCAGTTTCAAGAATATCAATAATTTGATCCTTGTTTCTTTTTTGTGAAGACTCAACTTCTCCTTTTATCAATCCACTTTGTTTCGCAAGCTGATCTGCTCGCTTGTCGAGCAGTTTAATCATCTCGTCAAGAGGAGTTCCACCTTCAAGAATATCACCATCAAGTTTTTCATAAACAGCATCAAACGGCAGAGTATCAGGAGCAATCCTTTTCAGATGCGAGTAGATGATTTTTGCGTGTCCAAGCTCTCCATCCCTGGCCTGTTCCATGACTTTATCGAGATCATCTCCCATCTGACAGTGCTTTAACAGGTGCTCATAAAACCGTAATGCCCCTTTTTCAAGGTTCATGGCATCTATAAGGATTTCATTGAGACTTTTTTTCAGATCAAAAATCCTGAAGGAGGGCAATCCCTGAATTGTTACGCCATTCCAGGCCATAACTCCGCCATCAAGAGTGTATATATCCTTGCCTGTGTCATTGAAAAAATCAGCAGTAAGAGCGGCGGCTTTGGAACGGATACCGCTTTTACAGTAAAAAACAAGATGTTTTTCAGGAAGCTGTTCCACCTGCTCCTCAAACTTGTTCAGCGGCAGCAGTATGGAGCCTGGAATATGTGACTCTTCATACTCTACAGGCTGCCTTACATCAATGAGAAGATAGCTCTTTTCATGCTCTTTTTCTCTATATTCACGTAGTTGGGCCGCACTCATTGTTTTCATATCTGTTCTCTCCCTATCTCTCCCTGAATTTTAACGTCAGGCTTCCTGAAATTATCAGACTTCCTGCGAAACCGGATTTTATTCCTTGATCGTACTGTTTACTCCTTGATAGTACAGGATGAAAAGCCAAGTTTTGAAGGATCTCTATTTAAGGATATCAGCCATCACCTCATAGTGGCCAAAGGGCGGCATGATGCAGGCTCCACGGAAAAACTCGTTTGCGATGCCAATCATCTCCCGGGCATTTTCCACCCCTTCTGCGACAGGATCTTTTGCATCGCTCATTTTCTCTCTGAGTTTCTCAGGAATAGCTATTCCTGAAACCCTGTTATGGAGAAATTCAGCATGGTTAGAAGTCCTTAAAGGGAGGATTCCCATAATAATGGGTATTTCAATATGACTTGTTGAAATCGAGATTGTTCTTGCCATATCCCTGTCATAAACAGGCTGGGTTACAGCAAACATTGCACCGGCAGCCGCTTTTTGCTCAAGGCGTTCAACCTCTTTTTCCAGTCCATTGAATTCAGCCCTGAAATCAAGCACCGCACCTGTGACCATATCCGAATCTTTAGCCATGGAGATTAATTGAAATACATCCAGATCCTTTACATCAGATGTCATTTTTCTCTCTTCCTTTGCAACAAAATCTCCGGTTGCGACAAGCACATGGTTCAAGCCAAGTGCACGGGCACCCCAGAACATCGCCTGAAGGCTTATCCGGTTGTGATCTCTGGTAGTACAATGCAGAATCGAGAATTTACCTGTTCTCTTCTGGATCAGTGAAGAGAGTGCCATTGCACACATTCGTGGTTTTGCAACCGGATTGGATGCAACGCTGAATCCATTTATGGGAAGATCCTTTAACTCATCCAGAGCAGAGAGAATCTGACCAGGATCAGGTCCGTGAGGCGGAACTACTTCTACTGTGATGACAAAATTGTCAAGATTAATGTTTTCAACTTGAGTATTATTGGCATATGCTGCATTGTCAGTATCACAACTGCTACAATTTTCTTTCATGATTTCCCCCTGATGTTATGTGTTTGATTATATTTTCAGAGTTTCCAGTATTGACGGTCTCGTAAAAAGTCTCAGATTGGCATTTTACAGCACAACAGCTTCCTGATTGCATTGAGTGTCTATCTTGCCAAATTGGCTTCCCGCGATAGAATCAGTCTTATAACATGGGGTTGCTCTGAGTATTGATTATTGAACTTTATCAATTGCCGCATTTATTTTCAAGTACAGGCTTTGTATATACTAAAAATCGACATTTATCGCTCATTTTTTTCATTGTCAATATTGTCTGACCCAAGAAGGAGAAAAAGATTATGATTATTGGTACAGGAAGGGTTGTATTAAGGCTTCATGGTGTCCACTCATTGAAAGAAAAAAGAAAAATTGTAAAATCAATGATCAGCCGGATAAAAAACAGCTTCAACGCTTCGGTAGCCGAGGTGGGGGCAAACGACATGCACGATCGGGCAGAGATCGGTTTTTCCCTTACAGGCAATGATCACAGCAACATCAATTCGGCAATTGACAAAATCTTCAACCATATTGATGATATGGGGCTTGCACAGATTGTTGATACGGATTTTGAAATAATCAACCTGATGCCCTGAGCTTAGCCTGAGTTCACGAGAAATGAATTGACAGTTATTTTGTCCTAAAATAGGATAGTTTTTATGCGTCTTTCATTTGCCGGTTGACACCAGTTAAATACGAATGCTTCCACCAGTAGATACGAATGCCTCTCTGAAGGAGACTCTTATGACAAAAACACCGCATTGTTCAAAAGAAGAGACCAAAATCGTCCACGGTATCAACACCTGCCATACTACAAGCATGGATCTTGTACCTCCTATCCACATGACATCCACCTTCAAGTTTAAAGATCAGGCTCAGGGTGCGGCTATATTTGCAGGAACAGAAGAGGGATATCTCTATACCAGGATATCCAATCCCACTGTGGATCTTCTTGAGGAGAAACTGGCTCTGCTCGAGGGGGCAGGGGATGCGGTTGCCACATCATCAGGGATGGCGGCAGTTGCAGCAACTGTCATGACTCTTGTTCGTCCGGGAGAGAATATTGTTGCATGCAATGCACTTTACGGAGGGACATTTGCACTTTTTCATACGCATTTAAAACGCCTTGACATCGAGGTTCGCTTTATTTCACCGGCTATGAGCAATGACCGGAATAACATCATACCTCTTGTTGACGACAAGACACGTCTTTTTTACATCGAGACACCAGCCAATCCGACACTTGATATAATTGACATTGATCTTTGGGCAACCATTGCCGGACAGTATGATCTGCCTCTGGCTGTGGATAACACCTTTGCGTCTCCATATCTTCAAAAACCGCTATCCTTAGGTGCTGACATTGTAATTCATTCCGCCACCAAGTATCTTGGAGGACATGGAGATATAATTGGCGGTATTGTTGCATCTACGCCCGCGATGATTGCACGGATAAATGAAGAGTATTTTCACCATTTCGGACCTGCCATGAGCCCTTTTAACGCCTGGCTGATTTTAAGGGGGCTCAAAACCCTTGCCATAAGAATGGAACGTCACAGCAGGTCTGCTCTTGCAGTTGCAAAGTGGCTTGAAACTCATCCAAAAATAGACAAGGTGTATTATCCCGGACTTCCTGCCCATCATGGACATGATATTGCACTCAGACAGATGAAGTATTTCAGCGGCGTTATGGCTTTTGAGATAAAAGGGGGTATGGATGCCGGCAAGAAGGTTCTCAATGGCGTTCAACTCTGCATTTTAGCGGTCAGTCTCGGGGATTGCGAAACCCTGATTCAGCATCCGGCATCAATGACCCATGCTACCTATTCCCGGGAAGATCTCAAGAGAGCCGGAATTGCAGAGGGGTTGATTCGCCTTTCTGTCGGGCTTGAGCATCCGGATGACATCATTAATGATCTTGAGCAGGCATTATCCTTGATATGACAACCATTTCCAAAGCGTCATCTTTGGTTATAACAGCCACTGAACAGGCATCGTCTTCAATATTACTACAGCCTTGATATTACAGCTTGCCTTTTGCATACACTGATTTTACTCATTCCATGAATGACAAGACGATATGAAGGGTTTATGCCCTTTTCCTATACTGTTTCATGTAAAAACTCCTTGTCATCAATGCCCGCCACCTTGACAATCCTGATTTTGCATCTATTATTGTTGAAGTAAAAATACGGTTTTTGCCGTATAC
>JADFYT010000399.1 GCA_015232935.1 Desulfamplus sp. | reverse complement strand
CCGGAAATAAACGGGGAGAAAGCCGCGTTGATAGCTGAAAAATTGCGTTCTGTTATTGACAGTTTCTGTTTTTCTGTGGTCAACCACGTAAGTGCAAGTTTTGGTGTGACAACTTATCGCAAGGGGGATGATGTAAAAACAATGATGTCTCGTGCGGACGAGGCTCTTTACAGAGCAAAGGAGAGAGGCCGGAACATTGTTGAATATATTTGATTGCCTGCAAAAGTTTGATGAAGTAGTAAAAAGTCATTTCGTCCAAATAGGCATCTAATAAAATCAGTGTGTTACTACACTGAAAAATGCCAATGCAGGACTTTTTACGAGACCATCAATCCGTTTTCATCGGCATCACAAGGTTACGCAACCACCCCATGACCGTGTTGTCCTTTAACAGCTCTCTTTCATGAATATCCAGATTCATGTTTATAAGATCAATATCTCCGAATCTGTCCTTGCGGGTTATTACTTTACGTGAGGGGTCAAGGGTTCTGACAACTCTTGCGGGATTGCCTACAGCAATCGAGTCAGGCGGTATGTCGCTTGATACTACTGCCCCTGCCCCTACAATGCTGTTCTTTCCGATTGTCACCCCTTTGCAGATGATGGCACTGTCACCAATCCAGACATTGTTCTCAAGTTTTACAGGATATACTGTATCAGGAGGCAGGCTGCGGTCATAAATTCCGTGCCAGTCCGAGTCTGTGATATAGGCATTGCTTGCTATCATGCAGTTATCGCTGATGACTATCTGTCTTGCCGCACTTATTCTCACGCCAGGCGAGATAAGGACATGATCTCCTATATGTATCCCCGGGATATCTTTTTTGTCAGACCATACCGTCAGGCGGGTTCTTTTGTCTGATGAAGCCAGAAGGGTTATGTTCTCTCCAATGGTTACAGGCCCTCCAAAGACCTCGATATACCATGGCTTGACAACATAGGAGTTTTTGCCAAGGCTCTCTAACTGGGGTTCTATAAAGTGTCTGACATACAGCTTCAGGAGCTTGAACCAGATCTTCTTTATAAAGTAGGGACGGTGGTCTCTTCTCATTTTTTACTCCCCGCAAGACCCTTGAACCTGAATCCATCCCAGGCATCATGACTGAAAAGATTTGACGCAGGTGTCAAGCCATACAGGGCATCTGCTGCCATCAGCACGACACCGTTGGTCCAGGAGATCTTCTCTTCCGGCCAGATGACCATATCCGGAAAGGTGTAGCCGCACCAGAAAGTACCATCATCGTATGTCCGCTCCTGTATCCAGGAGAATACAATCCTCGCAAGTTTAATGTTTCCCATGGCAGCCAGGGCAATGACAAATTCCGATGTCTCTGCCATTGTGATCCATGGACGATCAGAGACGCAGCGTATTCCCTGCCCGTCTACAACATACTTTTTCCAGTATTTTTCAACCCTTTTGGCCGCGGCCTCTCCGGTGAGAGCTCCTGACAGCACAGGATAGAACCAGTACATGGAAAATCTTGATTTGCTTATATTGTATATATGGATATTGTCCCTGATCGTGCTGCCAAGTTTTTCAAAGGCTTTTTCCCAGCGAGGGGTTTTAATACCAAGCAGGCACGCAATAGAGAATGCACATCTCAGACACATGTATATTGAGCTTGAGCCTGTAAGAAGAGCCATTGGATCCACGTTGTCTTGAGGACTTCTTGCCCAGTATATCTCACCTCTTTCAGTCTGGAGGCTTATGGCGTAATCAATTCCCTTCCGGACGCATGGCCACATTTTTTTTAAAAAAGAGCTGTCTTGCCGGATAAGCCACGAGTGAAAAACACCTGTTGCAATATAGGCGGACATGTTTGTCTCCATTGTCCTGTCCTGCGGCACGCCATCAATGTAGGAGGAGAACCATGAGCCATTTTCATTCTGGTTTTTTGCCATCCACTCAAAAGCCTGGTCAGCCTTCTTGAAAAGTCCGCCGATATTCAACCCCATGGCAGACTCGACAAGATCCCATGGATCTGTTTTGCCCCCTTCGTGCCACGGAATCTCTCCGGATTTGTGTTGCAGGTCTGCAATCATGCCGGCCAGCGAATCTATATTCAGGGCGGGGGATGGCTGTAGTTCAAGGTTTTTTAAATCCATGCAAAATATTTCTCCATAGTCAAATGATATCTGGTAAATTCCAAAATGGGGCTTTATTATCAGAACATATCCCCAATGGCAAGATCAGGCACCTGTTTAAATGGAAAAAAACAATATCTGCCTGAAAAACAATATTTCCTGAAACAATGTCAATCCTTGATTATCAGGCAAACTATATATGAATATTAATTCATTAACAATCAGTTGAGCCATGTATATTCTCAAATGTAGAAAATATAGAGCAAAAAGATACCTATAGAATGATAATTCTAATTTAAAACTTTGAAATAAATAAATATTTTATTAAAATCTATTATGATGTTTTTTTTTTAATATACTTGACATCCAAAAAGCCTTCTGTTAATCATAAATGTATACTTTTTCACATTCAATGTAAGGTATTAT
>JADFYT010000398.1 GCA_015232935.1 Desulfamplus sp. | reverse complement strand
TGTCGGTTCCTACGAGATACTTCTTACCATGCCGGTCTCGTTCACTGATATTGCAGTTGGCAAGTTTATGGCAGCCCTGCTTTTTTCTGCCTGCATGCTTTTGCCGACCATATCCTATCCCTTATTTATCTCGTTTATTGGAGATATAGACGCGGGTCCCGTAGTTGGAGGATATCTTGGTGCCATTCTTCTTGCGGGAGCATTCTGTTCAATGGGTATATTTGCGTCATCTCTTACCCGTAACCAGATTGTAGCTTTCATCATTGGAGCTTCAATATGCTTTACCCTTACCATACTTGACCAGATTCTCTTTTTTATTCCGTCCGCCATAACTGAAATAATAGCCTTTATTGGTGCGGACTCCCATTTTCAGAGCATATCAAAGGGCGTGATAGACTCAAGGGATATTCTCTATTTTCTGAGTGTTATATTTATGGGACTTTTTGGAACCTATCTTGTGATGCAAGAGAAGAATTAAGGAGATTTTCTTTTATGAAAGATGTTAAAGACAAAAACGGCCCCAATGCAAAAGGGAGCGCCAGCAAGTTCAGCAACAGGGGAATCTGGTTCAAATTCCTGATTTATACGGTAGTGGTGGTTCTTGTGAATATTGTTGGCGTTACCCTCTTTTTCAGAGTGGATCTTACATCAAACAAGATATATTCTATTTCAAAGGCCAGCAACAGGGTTGTTTCAACTCTTTCCGAACCTTTGACCATCAAGGTGTTTTTTACAAAGAATCTGCCAGCTCCACACAATAATACCGAACGCTATCTTCACGATCTTCTTGAGGAGTATGCTTCCAAAAGCGGCAAGCTGTTCAACTACCGTTTTTATGATGTCACCGCAACCGAGGCAGGCATTACTGAAAAGGCAAACGTAAACCGCAGCATGGCAGAGGATTATGGTATCTCTCCCGTGCAGATAAGGGTTATTGAAGATGATGAGGTAAAATTCCAGCAGGCATACATGGGCCTTGTCATTATTCATGGCGACATGATGGAAAAGATTCCTGCCATCACATCAACAGACGGGCTTGAATATACGCTTACATCCGCGATTCAAAAACTCAACAACAAGGTGAGTGCTCTTCTTGCACTTGATGAAAAGGTAAGGATTACCCTTTACCTCTCCTCGTCATTGGAAAAAGTGGCACCACTTATGGGGCTTGACGAGCTTTCAACCATTCCCGAAAGAGTTGAAAAGGTTGTTGAAAGGCTCAATGCCAAAAGCCTTGGCAAGATTGAGTATAAATATGTTGATCTGACAAAAGATTCGAATCTTGACGAGATATCCCGAAAATACAATATAATGGCAATGAAATGGCCTGAGATACCACAAAAAGGTATTGCTGCCGGCAGCGGCGGGGCCGGTATTGTGATGGAGTACAAGGACAAGACAAGTACCACGCCTCTTATCAGCAGCATCAAGATCCCCATTATAGGAACCACCTACCAGATGGTTGACCCGGAAGCTCTTGATGAGCTTTTTACAGAGACAATGGAGACAATGATCGGCATCAATGAGACAATCGGTTATCTTGCTGACCACGGAACCCATACCCTGTCTGACAACAATATGGCAATGATGATGCAGGGCCAGCAGCAGGGTTCCATGAATGCGTTTAATCAGCTTCTGTCAAGAAGCTACTCGATAGAGCCTGTCAACCTGAAGGATTCTGCAATTCCCGAGGGTCTCAAGACCCTCGTTATTGCAAGGCCTACAGAGCCTTTTTCTGATTATGAGCTGTTTCAGATTGACCAGGCACTCATGGGAGGTACAAATGTCGCATTTTTCATGGATGCATTCAACGAGATCATGCCAACCCAGCAGATGGCTTTTGGCGGAGGGCCTCAGTATATTCCTATTGATACAGGACTTGAGAAGCTCTTGAACCACTACGGTGTAAAAATTGACAACTCCTATGTTCTGGACGATAACTGCTACAGACAGGTAAAACCCGCGAATCAGGGTGGCGGGGATCAGAAGATATACTTTGCCCCGATCATCAAGGATGCCAATATAAACAACAAGCCTGAATACATGAATAACATCAAGGGTATTATCGCCATGAGGATCTCTCCTCTTGAACTTGATGAAAAACTGCTTGAGCAAAACGGCATTACCGCATCAAGGCTCTTTTCATCTTCAGACCAATCCTGGCTCATGAAGGGCAACATTAATCTGAACCCCATGTTCATGCGTCCCCCGACCGATCCATCCGAGATGAAATCATATGCTCTTGCCTATATGCTCAATGGTGAATTTACAAGCTATTTTGCCGGCAAACCGATCCCCGTCAAAGATACTGAAGACAAGAATGGGGAAGATGGAACGGATAAGGATATCAATGCACCGGACAGCAAGGGCGAAATTGCCGAGAGCAACACAGATGACATGAAACAGAAGATTCTTGCGGAAAACAAGGACGAGCTTGCAAAAATAGAGGTTCATAACAGTGTCGTGAGCAAGGGCAAGCCTGGCAAAATATTTGTGATGGCCTGCTCCTCAATG
>JADFYT010000397.1 GCA_015232935.1 Desulfamplus sp. | reverse complement strand
AATGCAGCCAATGGTGCCGTTTTCTGGGGAGGATATTCAACCGTTCTGTGCGTGTGGGGATGAATTCCCTTGACCGGAGGGATATCAGCAGGGCTTGGCAGATAATCCCTGATAGCGTCCAGCAGAGGTTGAACCCCTTTGTTTCTAAGGGCTGTTCCACACAATACCGGTACAATTTTGCGGTTTATCGTGGCATTTCTTATAACCTTGACAAGGTCAGCGGCAGGGATCTCCTCTTCCGAGAGATATCTTTCCATGATATTGTCGTCAACCTCAGACAGGGCTTCAAGAAGTTTTACCCTGTATTCATCAGCCTTTTCAGCCATATCAGGGTCAATGCCGGAAACAGAGAAAGCTGCCCCCAGCGTGTCATCATCCCATGTGATCTGCTGCATGTTGACAAGATCTATCACACCGGTAAAGGTATCTTCTCCGCCCACCGGAATTTGCAGCGGCAGTGGATTGGCACTCAGTTTCTCATGGATCATATCAACAGCATTATAAAAATCAGCTCCGATACGATCCATCTTGTTTATGAAAGCTATTCTTGGAACAGCATACTTGTCAGCCTGCCTCCAGACAGTTTCAGACTGAGGCTCGACACCAGCAACCGCACAGAAGACCCCGACAGCACCATCCAGAACCCTCAATGCCCTTTCAACCTCTATTGTGAAATCAACATGCCCAGGAGTATCGATAATCTGGACCTGAGCATTTTTCCACTGGCAGGTGGTGACCGCGGATGTGATGGTGATGCCCCTGTTCTGCTCATCTTCCATCCAGTCCATGACTGCCTCTCCATCATGAACCTCTCCGATCTTGTGGGATTTGCCGGTATAGTAGAGTATGCGCTCGGTTACAGTGGTCTTGCCCGCATCAATGTGGGCCATAATGCCTATGTTTCTTATACTTGAAAGGTTCGCTCTTTTACTCATTGTATTATCAACCTGTTATGTCAGCCTGTTTGAACAGCTGGCTGTATGCTGGCAATTTAATCTGTTATTTATTTACCGTGAAAATGACTATCATTTTTATATTTGGGGGGTGATTGATACATGTCAATCATGCTCGTTTAACCTGTTGTTTCAATAAATCATTAATCTCGTTTTTAAGAACTGGTATATAACGCACTATAGTTCCCCACACAATACCATTATCAACTTTGTCATATCCATGTATCACTCTGTTTCTCATGCTGATTATCTGCTTCTTGCTTGAAATACCAATATCAGGAGATAGATTATCAATTCTATTCATAGCTTCTCCAATAATTTCAAACTCTCTTTCTACAGCACGTCTTAGCATCTTGTTTTTTAAATACAGGTTAAAATCTCTCTCGGTGCCAAGATATTCTTCTATGGATTCAATAGATTCTTTAATATCATGCAGATACTTATATATTCTGTCATCCATAAATAAGCACCTTGCTTTTATTTACTGATTCAATAAAATAAGGATTGCCAAGAGATGCCTCTGTAACCAGGTCAACAGGTCTTTGTAATAAATTTTCGAGTTTCTCTGCTATGGTAAAGTAGTTATCTGCATAATCTGGATAATCCATCTGTTTAAATGAAACTAATAAATCAATATCGCTTTTATCGCTCAATTTATCATTACAGACTGAACCAAATGCGAATAAAGAGTTTACGTTGTGTGCATCGCACAACTCTTTTATTTTATCCAGATTATCATTAAGTATTTTGTGCATGTTTCCTGTTCCTGTTTTGAACATGTCCTTTATCAGATTTTAAATCCTGCTACAATATTGTTCAGTTGTTGTGCAAGCCTTGAAAGCTCGGCGGAATTAGTGTTGATCTGGCTGCTGTTTTCCGCCATCTCTCCCGCTACCTGACTTACGCCTGCCACGTTTTCCGCCACATCTCTTGTCACATCAGAAACCTGAGCCACATTTTCATTGACCTCTGCCATACCTTCTGATGCTTCACGTACATTTCGTGTAATCTCGCTTGTAGCAGCAGACTGCTCTTCCACAGCGGCGGCGATTCCCGCTGAAATATCATTGATGTCGTTAATGATAACGGAAATTGCCTTTATCTCCTGAATTGATGATGCAGTAGAGTTCTGTATTCCTTCAATATTCTTTTTTATCTCCTGGGTTGCCTGTGCTGTCTGCCTCGCAAGATCCTTGATTTCATTTGCCACAACAGCAAATCCCTTGCCTGCCTCACCTGCCCTTGCGGCCTCTATGGTGGCATTCAGAGCAAGAAGATTTGTCTGCTCGGATATGTCGGTTATTGTTTCTGTGACTTTGCCGACCAGCTTTGCGGCCTCACCAAGCTCTTCCACTCTCTGTGTGGTATTTTTTGCCTTTGCAACCGCGTCATTGGCAATGGTTCTGCCCTGGCCCGAACTTTTTGCGATCTCGTTGATAGTTGATGACATCTCTTCAGCAGCGGTCGATATCATGCTGATTGTGGTAGTTGACTCCTCCATGGCAGAAGCAACAGAGACCATGTTGGAACTCATCTGTTCCACTGCACTTGCCACAGAATTGGCCTGG
>JADFYT010000396.1 GCA_015232935.1 Desulfamplus sp. | reverse complement strand
GTTCCGATTTTTTTTTCTTTAAGGCTCTCAAACCCGTTATATTCAAAAGGATCATCCGCGTTCTTGATGAACTTGACTGTATTAACGGCGTAAGGCTCACTGAACATCATGGCTTTTTTGTTCTCGTCATTCATCCACACATCAGGAAGAATGTCATATTTTCCCTGAATTGTGAGAGCTTCCGCCCTTGCCCAGGGCACGAATTCCATTTTAACGGTGTATCCTTGCGTTTTGTATGCTGCCCTGATCAGTACAAGCGACAACCCTTCCTGTGGATCTGTATCATCCACAAAAGGCGGATATGGATCAGCAGCGGCCAGAATTAGTTTTTCCTCTGCCGCACAAGGCACTGCAAGCATGGTTACAGACAGCAATCCAGCAACGATAAGCAAAATCACTCTTTTCATCATTTTTCTCCTTAATTCTGATTGTTTTTTACTTGAATAAATGCAGGGCTAAATACGTTTGGTGTGAACACCTGAACCTTTTTTGTGGAATAGAACTGAATCGTTCAAATGTTGTTCACAGCATTAACAATAAATTCCTGTTTGTCAACCAAAAACAGATGTGGTATGCAGACTTCTCGAACAGACAAAAAAAGGAGGATAAAAAAAATTATATGAAGAATATCGTAACTTTTTGCCTGCTGTGTTTTCTGTGGTCTTTTTTTTTATCCCTTCCCGAAAATGTGGCCGCTGTTGACTCAGAAGATAGCCAGGATGCAAAAAACGAGCAATGGTATGTGGAAGGGGCTATTAAACAGGTAGAGCTTCGTGGTTATACCCGAAGCATCAGGTCTGCCACAATTTCATCCGAGGTCAGTGGTCGGGTGGTCAAAGTAAATTATGAGGTGGGTGACTCGCTTCTGGTATTAAAAGATGCTGCATCAGGAACCGGTTCCTCATCTTCATATGGTTCCGGATCATCTTCATCTGGTTCCAGCTCATTTTTATCTGGTTCCGGATCTGCCAATGATAACAGGAGTGCTGATAATTTAAGTAATGACTCAGATTCCGGATATGTCTCTTTTGCTGAAATTGACAGCACATTTGTCGATTTTGATATCCAGAGCACAAAGATTGCAATAGCACAGACAAGAACCAGGCTAAAACAGATTGATTCTAAAATCAAATACCTGAAAAACGAGTTCAGACGCAAAGAAGAGCTTTTTACAAAAGGTCGATCAACCGAAGTGGTAAAAGATGCGGCTTCACAGGAACTTGAACAGGCCATTCTGGAACGTGAAACGGCTCGACAGTCAGAGCTATCTCTTAATATTACGTTGAATCAGTTGATAGAGAAAAAAAAACGGCACATGATTTCAGGCAATTCTGACTGGGTGGTAACAGACCGGAAAGTTGAAGCCGGAGAGATGGTTCAGGCCGGTATTCCAATCGGGGTGATTCAGGACTTCAGACATCTTGTTGTCCCTCTTGCCGTATCAAACGAAGAACTTGATTCTATCAAGGAGCTGGGCGATATTTTTGAAGCAACGCTTGACAACAAACCGGTTAAAGCCTCGATTTATTACGTTAATCCCGCTTTTAACGAGCAGACCCGTAAAACAGACATAAAGATGCTGATCATTAATAATGATGAAAACGGTAATGGTAGCCATGAAAACAGTAATGGTGAAAATATAGCTAAAAAGATTGACCCTGATGGCATGATTGACACTGATGAAAAAGCAGTAAAACCTGAGCGCAAAAAAGGGCTTGAGCACAGGGGAGGGCTTGAATTTGTGCTTCCGGTTTCGGTGCGAGCCAAGGGATTGAGAGTTCCCGTGCAGGCGGTCGAGAATCGTTATGAAAATCCAAAGGTATATGTCAAAGGCAAGGCAGAGCCTGTAATGATAACTGTTGTCGATAAATCAGAAGGGTTTATTGTCATTGCCGAACACCCCGAGCTTGCACCTGGTACTGTGTTGACTACCCCCGCTGTTCAACAGGAATAATTATTGAAATCAAAAAAAGACAGCTTGTAACGGCCATGCCCTGATGGGCACAACGAAAAATGAAAGTCTTGTAATTACAGATATCTCAAGAGACTTTCACATAAAGGAACAGCATCTTGAAATCCTTTGTAGATTTTACACTTAAACAGACCGTTTTTATCAATGTCATATTTGTGATCCTGACTGTTGCAGGAGTGTTTAGCCTTTTGACCACACCGGTTGAGAACATGCCTCCTGTGGATATGGGCAAGGTCTTTATCACCACTATCTATTATGGTGCGTCTGCCGATGATGTGGAAAATCTTGTGACCAACGAGATTGAAGAGGCTCTGGATGGCCTTGAAAATGTTGAATACATACAATCTCGCTCCCGTCGCAATGCATCCTCTGTGGAGGTAAAGTTTTTAGATGATACAGATTATGAGGCACAGTATGATGAGCTTAGGTTCCGTGTATTGAATATCAAGAATCAGTTGCCCCAAGGGGTTGATGATCCGATGTTCTTCTACGTGGATACCAAGATGTGGATACCTGTGATTGTTGTCAATCTTGTTGGAGATCTTGGCA
>JADFYT010000395.1 GCA_015232935.1 Desulfamplus sp. | reverse complement strand
AATGTAATGCGGTTCCTCTGTTGCAAACTGTCTTCCCGGCTTGGGCTCCAAATATTTTATGATATTGACCGCAGCAATAACTTTTTCAAGTGTTATATCAAGAGCTGTGGCGATCTTTTTATAATTTTTATTTTCAAGATTCTTCATATGTGAGGAGACTATCTCCTCAAGAACAGGGTCAGATATTCCAAGCTGCCTTAACTGTATCAGAAGCGATTCTTTAAGATCTCTTGCACATACACCAGGCGGGTCAAAGCCTTGCATGATTTTAAGAATTTTTTCAACTGCCTCTATTGAAAAATCACCCATCCTGGCCATGTCTTCAACAGATGCACAAAGATAACCGTCAATATTAAGGTTCCCAATAATAAGGCTGCCAATTTGCTCATCCTCTTTTGTTGGCCCGTACATTAGAAGCTGCCATTGAAGATGGTCTTCAAGAGTCTCTTTTGAAGATGTAAATGCTTCGTAGTTTGGAAGTTCCTGAGAGTCTTTTTCCGCATGAAGTCTTCCAGTTGAGTTATATTCATGAATATAACTTTCCCAATCAATATCATTACCGACCTTCTCTTCAATTCTTATCTCCTTTAGAGCATCGTCAGCAGTAATATTGTCCTGGTTTTCATTTGTCAGTTCCATCTCCCCTGGAGTATCAGTAAGAATTTCTTCCAGTGCCGGGTTTTCTTCCATCTCCTGTTGAATTACACCTGCAAGTTCCAGGCGGGAGAGTTGTAGAAGTTTAATTGCCTGCTGCAACTGGGGTGTCATAACCAGTTGCTGGGTCAATGTCAGATTTTGCTGTAATCCAAGTGCCATATCAGAGTTTAAAGTCATCTCCCAGATAGATTTTTCTTGCCAGTTTGCTTGTAGCGATTGTTTCAGGATCTCCTGACTCAACCACTTTTCCCTGATTCATTATATATGCGGTACTGCATACACCAAGTGTTTCTCGAACATTATGATCTGAAATCAGAATGCCTATACCTTTTTGCGTCAGTTGTTTGATTATGCTTTGGATATCGGCAACTGCCAGAGGGTCAATTCCTGCAAATGGTTCATCCAGCAGAATGAACATAGGATCTGTTGCCAGCACTCTGGCAATTTCAAGCCTTCTTCGTTCACCTCCGGAGAGAACAGTTGCCTTCTGATTGTCAAGGCGAAGTATGCCCAGTTCCTGCATCAGTGAGTCTGCCTTTCCATTTATATCTGTTGTCCTGTCAGGTAGTGCTTCGAGAATCGCGGTTATGTTCTGTCTGACGGTCAGTTTGCGGAAGATGGATGCCTCCTGGGGAAGATAGCCAATACCCTTTCTTGCCCGAATATACATTGGATAGTCTGTTATTGCTTCCTGGTCAAGGAAAACATCTCCTTTATCAGGTTTTATCATCCCGACCGCCATATAGAAAGTGGTTGTCTTCCCTGCACCATTCGGACCAAGCAGGCCAGTTACCTGGTTTTGCACAACCTCAATACTTACATCATCAACAACTTTTCTGTTATTATATTTTTTGACAAGTTTTTTTAACAGCAATTTTGACATGGGACTATATTTCACTATCTTCAGTTGGTCTGCTTGAAGTCATCTTTTGAATTAAAAAGAGCTTCCACTCTTTTATCTTTTGTGCCTTCAACAATAACCTTTCCTGAATTCTGGAACAGGATTATTCTCTTGCCGGTCACATAGCTTTCTCCGGTCATAACCTTGGGGGCATTTCCTGTAAGAACAATCTTCTGGTCAGAGGCAGTATATATGGCCTTATCGGCAAATGCTGTTCTGTTATCAGATGTGAATTTTACATTCCCTGATGCGGTTATTGACTTGATCTCCTGAGTCATATTGGCTGGATTTGCTTTTTTTTCCTTATCAGTAAAAAGCAACACTATTACGCTGTCTGCTGTAATGACAGAATTGCCCTGTGTCGCAACAACGTTTCCTGAGAATGTTGCTATGGAAGACTCTTTTTCAACCAGCATGCTGTCAGAAGTTATATGTAATTTTTTTTCTTCCGTAGAAGTTGTTTTCTGCTGATCGTTGGTGCTCATCTTCTCCTTGCCATCTGTACCTTGTGCGGTTTGATTGAGATATGGACAAAGAAGGCAAATGATGGTTATCGACACGATAAAAATATATATGTGGAAAGCATCGACAAATTTAGCGATTGACGATCGTTCAGTAATCATAAGATTGTTCCATCAGTGGTCATAAGATTGCTCCGGTAAAATCAATACCTTTCAGGGAATTAGTCTTAAACATTGATCGTCCCCGCTTTTTATTGGGGAAAATCAAAAGAGTCAGATAAAATCCCAAGAAAGTGACCTTTCAGCAGCAGGGTATTTTTGTTCAGATCTATTTTAAGTGAGTCGGATTCAAGAATAGAGTCATTGCTGTTTATTGTTACATGAACATTGGAATATATTATATGGCTTTTTTTGTTGTAATGCAACTGGTCAGTTCTAATGATTGTATCTCCATACCGGACAAAAATAGTGTCAAACAGATGGATGTCATTCTCTTTTGTATCAATACTGCCCTG
>JADFYT010000394.1 GCA_015232935.1 Desulfamplus sp. | reverse complement strand
ACGATCTGAAGTATCTTCTGAGGGTCTGGAAAAATATAAATGACAAAAGCATAGAGAGCCCGACCCCCTCCCTTTTATATAAGGAGCAGAACCTTGCTGTAAGAACGCTTAGAGACTATTTTACAGCCGAGGTTTCCGAGATTTTGGTAGATGATGAGGAGGTATTCAGGGAGGTAAAGGAGTTCATAAAGGTTATTGCTCCAAAACAGCAGAGCATTGTCAAATTCCTCAAGGGTGAAAAACCTATCTTTTCAAAACATCAACTTGAAGACCAGATTGCCTCAATATTTGAAAACAAGGTGCCACTTAAATCAGGAGGTGCGATTGTTATAGATCAGACAGAGGCTCTTGTTGCAATTGATGTAAATTCAGGCAAGTCCACAGGCAAGAAAAATATTGAACAGACTGCCTACCATACAAATCTTGAAGCTGCGGAAGAGATTGCAAGGCAGTTGAGACTTCGGGACATGGGCGGACTCATTGTAATTGATTTTATTGACATGAAAGAGTCTCGACATAAGGCTGAGGTTATAAAAAACCTTAAAAAATTTCTCAAATCCGACAAGGCCAAAACAAAGGTTGGCATGATTTCAAAATTTGGCCTGCTTGAAATGTCCCGTCAGAGAATAAGACCATCCATCACATTTGGCAATTTTGCCGCATGCCCTCACTGCCAGGGACGCGGCATGGTACCCTCCATAGAAAATCTTGCACTTCAATTCATGCGTCAGCTTAATCTAAATACAATCAAAGGAGATATCAAAACTGTCACCGCAACCCTGCCCACAGATGTGGCAGATTATATTCTTAATAAAAAACGCAAGGATATTGTGGAAATTGAAAACAAACGCAATATAACCATATACATTATACATGACGACAAGATGATCCGGGGGGAGAGTGACTTTGTGTGCGAGAAGGTACAACAATAGCATTTTGAATGCAGATAGAGATAAAAAATAGAAGACCGGCATTCAGAGCATAAAAAATTTTAAGAATTGCTCTGCCTTGACATAACCATCTCTTTTGTGTATCTGGAACAGTTCCATACCCTCTTTACAAAATCTTTACAAAAAAAATGGGCATCCTTCATATATTGTTAAAGTTGTTAACACCTTTTTAAAAGGCAAATCCCTAAAAATGAGGGGGGATATGACTATAAAAATTGTCAACCGACAGATGAAGGATACCAGAAATTGTACAACTATTTACCATCAACTTTAAAATTTATGAGGAGATTTTATGATCAGCACAGCATACGCAATGGGACAGGCCGGAGCTTCAGGAGCACCCGCAGGCGGGGGATTGACAGCTTTTGTCCCCCTTATTCTAATGTTTGTAATTTTCTATTTTCTGTTGATACGACCTCAGCAAAAAAAGGCAAAGGAACATCAGAATATGGTTAACAACCTTAAGAAAGGGGACAGAATTATCACCTCTGGCGGAGTACATGGAACCATTATTTCACTTGGAGACACCACTGTATCACTTGAAATTGCTGAAAACGTAAAAATTAAAATAAACAGGGGTAATGTTGCAGCCCTTAACCAGAAAGCGTCCCCTACTACTCTGCAAAAAACAAAAGTGAAAGATAAAGATAAAAAAAATGAGTAGTGCCTCATCAAGTTTAAATTGTCGGGTTTAATTTGAGACTCCGCGTTTTCTTAAAGAGCTTTCTACCCGATTTTAAAGATTTTTCTACCCGACACTCAAACCCTGGAAATAGCACTGTTTTAAAATTCTTGAATTATAAAATATAACTAACCATGAATGAATACAGGAGTAACTTAGATTGAAACTATTTACATGGAGGGGAGCACTCATTGCGACCGTAATGACTGCCGCACTGGTTTATCTTCTGCCCACCCTGAATACTCAAATATGGCCACATAAAAAGATAAATCTGGGACTGGATCTCCAGGGTGGTATGCATCTGGTTCTTGAGGTGCAGACCCAGAAAGCTGTTGAAACAACCCTTGAACGAACAATTGATGAAATCAAGCAGGAATTGAGAAAAAAAGATATCAAATATCTTGGTATATCGTCTGGCGACAAGAATACCATTGCAATTGAGTTGCAGGGAGAAGAAAGCCTTAATGGCTTAAACACTACTGTGACTGAAAGCTTTAATGATTTTGAGGTTTCTTCCACTTCGACTGAAGGGGATAAACACCGTATAGTGCTGGCTCTTCCTGAAGAAGAGTCAATGAGCATACAGAAAATGGCTACTGAACAGGCACTTGAAACCATAAGAAACCGTATTGATGAATTTGGTGTAAGCGAGCCGGATATCAGAATTCAGGGAGAGGACAGAATCCAGATACAGCTTCCCGGGGTTAAAGATACAAAGAGGGCAAAAGCTCTTATTGGGAAGACCGCGAGACTCAATTTTCAGCTTGTGGATGAAAATGCGGATCCAGAGGCTGCCGTAAAGGGAAATATCCCTCCGGGAGACGAACTTCTCTATGAGATGAAAGAGAACCGCATCACCGGAGCCTCAACCAAAATTCCTTTTTTGATCCAGAAAAGGGTGCTGCTGGATG
>JADFYT010000393.1 GCA_015232935.1 Desulfamplus sp. | reverse complement strand
GAAAGAGCGATTCAAATCCTGAGCTTACAGACAGGTTTGAGCTTTTTATTGCCGGAAGAGAGATTGCCAACGGATTTTCAGAAATAAATGACCCTGCAGATCAATATGACAGATTTGCCCAGCAGGCGTCCCAAAGAACCGAAGGGAACACCGAAGCCCACATTATGGATGCTGACTATGTTGAAGCTCTGGAATATGGCATGCCTCCAACTGCCGGAGAGGGGATCGGTATAGACAGGCTTGTCATGCTGCTTACAGACTCTCCATCTATCAGGGAAGTGATTCTCTTTCCCCATATGAAAAACAGTGCGTAGAATAACAGGAAAATATAGTGTCCCTTGAATTTTTCATAGCGGGTAAATATCTCAAAGCAAAACGAAAAGAGGGTTTTATCTCTCTTATTACCCTATTATCAGTGGCCGGAGTAACAGTAGGTGTTATGGCTCTGGTCATTGTTATTGCGGTAATGAGCGGAGCTGAGATTGAGTTCAGAAAAAGAATTCTTGGTGTGGAGCCCCATATCCTGATAATGGATTACTCCGGTAAATTTATTGGCTACAAAGAGGCTGAAAAGAAGATCAAAGAGATTAAAGGGGTTGATGCTATCTCTCCATTAGTCTTTGGACAGACCATGATACGCTCTTCATCAGGGCTCTCCGGAGCAGTGGTAAGGGGGATTGAGCCAGCTTCAGGTGTATCTCTTATCAAGGGATTTACCGCTGCAGAACTTGAAGAAAAACTTGGCGTCAGCAAAGAATATCTACCAGATAACACAGTGGCAGATATGGATGGAGACGCTGATGATTCAAAAAACAACAATGCTGATGCTTCAGAGAAAACCAATGCTGATATCGCAGAAAAAACCAACGCTGATGCTTCAGAAGAAACCGATGGTGATACTTTGGAAAGACCGTTTCCAGGTATAATAATGGGACGGGAGCTTGCAAAGCATGTTGGCGTTACAACTGGCGACAAGGTTGTGTTGATGGTACCCGGAGGAATGATATCTCCGGTAGGACACATGCCATCCATGACCCGCTTTCTTGTAACAGGTCTGTTTGATTCCGGCATGTATGAATATGACAGTTCGCTTGCCTATGTTCATCTTGATGATGCCCAGAAACTTATGGGCATGAAGGGACGCATATCCGCTTTGGGGGTATGGGTAGATGATCTTTTCCAATCTGCACAGATCAAGAGCAATATAGTTGATTCTCTTGGTTCTCCTTTTTATGGAAGGGACTGGATGGAAATCAACAAAAGCCTTTTTGCAGCATTAAAACTTGAAAAGACAGCAATGTTTGTCATTTTGACCCTTATTATCCTTGTGGCCGCGTTTAACATTGCAAGTGCCCTTATTATGATGGTGATGGAAAAGACAAGGGATATCGCGGTATTCAAGGCTATGGGTGCAACTGATATGCTGATCAGAAAGATATTTGTGATTCAGGGGATGATAATCGGGCTTACCGGAACTGTGCTTGGAACATCAGCCGGAGTTGTTGTGTGTGTTCTTCTAAAGAGGTATCAGTTCATTGAGCTGCCGGCTGCCTACCCTTTTTCCACCCTTCCTGTTCAGCTTGAATACCTTGATGTGTTTCTTATTTCAGTCGCATCCATTGTAATCTGTTTTCTGTCAACTATCTATCCTTCATACAAAGCATCAAAAATGGATCCTGTAGAGGCTCTTCGCTATGGATAACATATCTCCTTTAATCTCCAGGAAGGGGGGGGCAAGTTTAATGTTCCGGAAGGAAGACTCAAGTTTAATCTCCCTGAAGGGGATTTCAAGAATATTCAAGAGCGGTGCCATCAACGGCACGGCAGATATAGAAATTCTCAAAAATGTGGATTTCGATATTTACAAGGGCGAAAGCATTGCCGTGGTGGGTGCGTCAGGAACAGGCAAATCAACTCTTTTGCACATTGTTGGAACTCTTGATCGTCCAAATCAGGGCACCCTTTTTTTTGAGAAACAGAACCTGTTTGCCCTGGGTCAAGAGGAACTTGCTCGTTTCAGAAACAGCAAAATAGGCTTTGTCTTTCAGTTCCACCATCTGCTTCAGGGATTCTCTGCCATTGAAAATGTTATGGTTCCCGGAATGATAAGTAACTTGTCCAGAAAAAAAATATCCATGGACGCAGAGGCCATTCTTGAAAGGGTGGGGCTAAAACACCGCATTCACCACAGGGCAGAGGATCTTTCGGGCGGAGAACAGCAGCGGGTTGCCCTTGCAAGAGCATTGGTTATGAAACCGGATATCCTTCTGGCAGATGAGCCTACGGGTAATCTTGATAAACAGAACAGTTTTCAGGTACACCATCTTCTGGTGGAACTGAATCGTGAACTTGGCATGACATTGATGGTGGTAACCCATAACAGTGAACTTGCGGCACTTATGGACAAACGGGTGACAATTCAGGATTGCAAGATAGTTGGAGTGGCTTCATAAACTTACAGGTGCTGATGAAAATCA
This sequence comes from Desulfamplus sp., assembly GCA_015232935.1. Classification (GTDB taxonomy): domain Bacteria; phylum Desulfobacterota; class Desulfobacteria; order Desulfobacterales; family Desulfobacteraceae; genus Desulfamplus. The sequence continues at coordinate 78 of JADFYT010000393.1, read as the reverse complement.
AGATAACCGCGATGCCCTGATGGGCACAACGAAAAATGAAAGTCTCATGATTACAGCTATTTTAAAAGGCTTTCACAT
>JADFYT010000392.1 GCA_015232935.1 Desulfamplus sp. | reverse complement strand
ATTTTTTTAAAAAAATACTGTGAGCCGCCCCCCAATCAGGTATACTTTGGAGATCGCCAAAAAACCAGAGATACCGGAGGGGATATGCAGCTCACAGATTATAATAATTTACCAGAATATGTTTTTACAGGAAAGAAGTTTCTACGCCGTGAAGAATTAACAGCATCGATCAGGTCATATATTGCTGTCAAAGGCTTCCTGGCCATGCAGAACGCCCAACGAGGCCTGATTACGCATCTTTCCAGGCAATTTAATGTATCCAGGCAGTTTATTTATGATACAATATCCGATCTGGAGTTGGTACTGTCCATGATTTTTAGTAAAGCGCCTTCAGAAATCAGATCCGTAGAGGAAAAGAATGCATTGTATCATATTTTATCTTTAAGACTGGAAGGTAAATGCAGTATTGAAGCCATTTCATGCTTTATGAAAAGGTTCGGATTAGCCGGTAATTCAACAGGTTTTATAAGCCAATATCTTAACCAGACAGGTTCTTTACTGCCTGACACCTTGATAACCGGAGTCGCTGATGTACGACAGGTCGTTTTTGCCAGTGATGAAATATTTTCAAAAAGTACACCGATTTTAGTGACAGTAGAGCCAGTCAGTTCTGCCATATTAAAAATAGAACTATTGCCTACCCGAAAAGCAGAAGACTGGATAAGACACTGGAACTGCATTGAAAGAAACGGTCATACAGCCATATACCTGGTGAGTGATGAAGGGACAGGACTGACCTCCGGCCATTCAAAAGGTTTATCCGATGTGCCATGGCAGCCCGACACCTTTCATGCAATTGCCCATCGCCTGGGCCTCTGGGTGGATCGATTGGAGAAGTCTGCATACCAGGCAATTACAGAAGAGTACAAGCACCTGAAAACGATTGGTTCTGCAAAAAGCCAGAGGGTGCTTTCCAAAAGAATAAAAACATACGAGGCTGCCATGAAAGTAAGTGGTGATAATATAGTGCTATATGAGCAGTTTACATATCTTTATACAGGGATAATCAAGGAGTTGCATATTTTTGATTCCAATGGCAACCTCCGGGACCGGAAGAGATCGGAAGAGAATATAAGGATCTTGCTGGATCTTATTGATACATTGGGAATCAAGACATTATCAGAGTCAATTAATAAAATACGTAAAACCATGCCTGCATTGTTGAACTATTTTGATCATGCATCAGGAGTAGTGAAAGTGCTGAAGGATTCGGTTCCTGATGAAGATGCTCTTAAAGCTCTCTGTGCAGGCTGGCAATATCATAAAATGTATATTAAATCAAAGAGAACTGCAAATCGCCATTATTGTCAGGATAATGAGGCTTTTTGCCTTGAAATTGCACAGGGTTATCTTCAGGAAAATTTTGAGGTTGTCAAAGATCAGGTTTATAATGATTTGAATCATATTGTACAAAGTTCCGCAATGGTAGAGTGCATTAATTCAATCATTCGGCCTTATCTGAATAGATCACGAAATCAGATCTCACAGGAGATGTTGAACCTTATCATGTTTTATCACAATCATCGCCGTTACAGAAGCGGGGAAAGAACACAGAAAACTCCCTATGAGATATTGAGCGGCAGGAAACAGGAAAAAGACTGGATGGAGCTTCTGTTTGAGACTATTGGTGACAATCATACTCCAGCTGGTAATGGCCAAAAATATATAGCCTCTGTTGTTTTATGTGGCTGTGATAAAAAGCATCATGGTATTTTCTGCCATAGCTCAAGTGATGATTATACTTTTGATATAAAATTGTCACGGTAATTATACGTCAAATCCTGGTACAGAAAACGGTAGTTCACCGTGACGCAATATTTGCGTACTAACTTTTAATAATGAGAAGTGTCAACTACTTTGGGGGGCATATGAAGGATGCCTACGGCTTTTGGAAAAAATAAAATATGTTGATAAAACCACAAAAGATATCTATCTGGTTAACTGCAAAAATATTATGATATCCATTATTGATGAAATCGTGACATAATCAGGGAGTTCCATGAGTATTGTGCAGTTCCATGAATATATTGTGTAATAATGAAGATGAGTTTTACTTTAAGATCAAGTACCTTTCTGCCGATAAAACATATAGTTAAGCCCTGCGGATTATCCCGCTCTCCTCAATGTCGTCCCGCCCATTGATACATAAAAAAGGCGACCAAAAAAAAAAAAAAAAATGAGGGGTTCTTAACAGATGGTAACAAATTTAAAAATCAATCCCTTGGGAGGTGTCATATGGCTTCAGGAACTATTACAAGTCTTGGTGTAGGCTCAGGGCTTGAGCTTCAGAGCATGCTTGAGCAATTGAGAGAGGTGGATCAAAAACCCATAGAAACCAAAAAAAACAAACAGACAGAGCTTAACCAAAAAATTGAAGAGTTCAATTCCATCAAATCCTCTCTACTATCTATAAGAACAAAGGCACTTGATCTATCTTTAGGTTCTAACTTTATAGAAAAAAAGACATCGGTTACCGGAACATCTATAAGTGCTGAATCTGTTTCTGGTGCAAGAGAGATTTCGCACAGTGTCAATGTAACCTCACTTGCCACAGCAAGC
>JADFYT010000391.1 GCA_015232935.1 Desulfamplus sp. | reverse complement strand
CCATAACCTTCAATCATGACTGCCCTGATATGTCTGAAAACGGATCAGAGTCACTGCCCATAAGCATCATCGCCTGTTCCCATCTCAAATCGGTCTGTGTATTAAAAATAATATCTTCAACAATCGGGCAGACAAGCCAGGCGTTGTCATGGATCTCGTTGTCAAGCTGCAATGGTCCCCATCCGGCACATCCCAGAAGAATAATAAAAGATTTTGGCCCTTTTCCGGCTGCAATTGCCTCAATAATATCCCTTGTATTGCTCAATCCAAGAGTTGGCGTTATCTGCATGCACCCCTGCCAGTGAAACGGGGGGCTGTGAAGGACAAATACGCCGCTTGGCTGAACAGGTCCGCCAAGGTGAATTTCAACATTGGCAATATTGTCATCATAATCAATCTTAAGATCATCAAACAGCTCACTGCCTGTGAGAAGCGGATGAATTTTATTGATAATAAGCCCAAGAGCACCCAGTTCGTTATGTTCACACATACATATTACTGTCTGGGCAAAATTGGGATCAGGAAGACCCGGTATGGCCATAAGAAAATGGCCCTTTAAAAATCCAGATGTTTCATCAGACATAAATTAACTCCATGATTTTTTTATTTTTGCCGCCCATAGACATCATCAAACCTGACAATATCATCTTCACCAAGGTAACTTCCAGACTGCACCTCAATCAGTTCCAGAGGAATTTTCCCGGGATTTTCAAGCCGATGAAGTGTTCCAAGAGGGATATAGGCAGATTCATTCTCGGTTAGCATGATCTGTTCATCCCCTTTGGTTACGATGGCTGTGCCAGATACAACTGTCCAGTGTTCAGCCCTGTGATAGTGTTTTTGAAGTGAGAGTTTAGCACCTGGTTTCACAGTTATTCGCTTGACCTGAAACCTCTGTTCCAGGTCAATAGTTTCATATGAACCCCATGGCCGGAATACCTTGCTGTGAAATACAGCCTCTCCCCTGCTGCCTGTTTTAAGCTGTGCGACTAATTTCTTGACATCCTGAACCTGGTTTCTGGGTGCCACAAACACCGCGTCCTTGGTCTCGACAATAACATGATCCTCAAGTCCCACTGCTGCAATCAGCCTGTTCTGGGCATGAATATATGAGTTTTTAACATCAGAAACCACCACATCACCCCTGATTACATTCCGGTTTTCATCTTTCTTGCCGTTCTGCCACAAAGCATCCCATGAACCAAGATCATTCCAGCCAGCACCAAGCGGAATAATAACCCCCTTGTCAGTTTTTTCCATCACTGCGTAGTCAATGGACTCGGATCTGCTCTTTTCAAAGGAGCTGCTCTCCAGCCTGAAAAAATCAAGATCCTCTTTTCCGTTTTTCACAGAATTTATACACGCATCGAGCATATCAGGCTCATGAGTTTCAAGCTCCTTTAAAATCAGGGATGCCTTGAACATGAACATGCCGCTGTTCCAGAAGTACTCTCTGGACTCAACATAGGCTATGGCTGTATCACGGTCAGGTTTTTCAACAAACCTTTCAATAATGGAGGCACCTGTTTTGCTGTCTGCTATAGACCCGCCATCTTTTATAGAACTGCTGTCTGTTATAGAGATGCTGTCTGCTCTGACTTTACTGTCCGACCCTGTTGCATGTTTCAAATCCCTGCCCTTTTTAATATACCCGTAACCGGTTTCAGGCCCGACCGGAATTACCCCAAAAGTTATTAGACAACCATGCTCCATATCTGCATCAACATCTGCCTGCCTGTCATCACTAAAACCTGACAGAGCATCATTCTGACCTGACGGATTATCACCTTGCCCTGCATATTGGCAACCAAGCAGTACAGCTTCATGGAACTCTTGAATATTATTAATCACATGATCCGCCGGCAACACAAGCAGTACAGGATCCTTGAACAGCTCAAGAGCCTTGATAGCACCGACAGCAATGGCAGGAGCGGTGTTTCTCCCAACTGGTTCAAGAATGATCGACAAGGGTTTTATATCAATAGCCCTCAGTTGTTCTGCAACCATGAAACGGTGCTCCTCATTGCATACAACCAAAGGGGGAGAGACAGAGTCAAGGCCGTCAAGTCTTGAAATTGTATTCTGGAGCATTGACCCGTCATCGGTAAGATTAAGAAGCTGTTTTGGAAAAAGTTCTCTTGAAAGAGGCCACAATCTTGTTCCGGAACCGCCTGCAAGTACTAATGGTATTATCATAAGATTTATCCTTAATATTATATTTTAAGTAACTTCAACAATCTTTTTTTCTAATCAACAACATTAACCTTCTTCTCTTTTAATTATTGCCATTCTGCATTATGATTGCAAGGATAGGTAAAGTTGTATTTCATACAATCTGGTTGTTTATGTCATGGTGAAATTCGTGTCAACCGTCAATTTAACAGTTCTCCTGTAAAACTCGTTTTCATCCAGTAAAATCAAGGAATAAAGTCCAGTTTTGCAGAAAGTCTAATGCAAAACGATAAAGTTGAGCGGTTTTCCAACAAACAAAGACTGCTGACGCGGACTGTCAGGAGATAAAAAATATGACCGTTTTTGAGTACAGTGCTTTAACAGAAAAAGGTAAAA
>JADFYT010000390.1 GCA_015232935.1 Desulfamplus sp. | reverse complement strand
TATAACGATCACATTGATAATAATAATCAAAGCCATAACAATCAAAGCAAGATATATTGATGTCTGAATTATTTGCAACAACACCGGGGGAGATAAAAAAAATGGCATTATCATTTATGGAAGGAAACGAAGCAGTTGCAAGAGGAGCCATGGCTGCGGGATGCAACTTTTTTGCAGGGTATCCAATTACGCCTGCCACAACAATCTTTGCAAACATGCTGACCATGCTGCCGCCAAAAGGTGGAGTCTGTATTCAAGGAGAGGACGAGATAGCCTCAATGGGCTACTGCATTGGTGCTTCAATGGCTGGCAAAAAAGTGCTGACCGCGACTTCCGGGCCTGGTATCAGCCTCTACAGCGAACAGATATCCTTTGCAATAGGAAGTGAAATTCCCATGGTAATTGTAGATGTGCAGCGGCTTGGGCCATCTACCGGCTCTGCAACCCGCGGAGCGGACAGCGACATTCAGTTTCTGAGATGGGGCAACACCGGTGGAATTCCCGTGGTTGTTCTTGCTCCCAAAGATGCTCTGGACTGCTATCTTCTGACTGTACACGCATTTAATTTTGCCGAAATGCTCAGATGTCCGGTATTTATCGCCTCAAACAAAGAGATAGGAATGACAAGAGAGAGCGTGGATCTTGACTCTCTGGTACTGCCTCCGATCATTGACAGAAAACAGTTTCAGGCCAATAACATAAATAATGGCAAATACATTCCCTTTGAGGCAGAGCCGTCTACCGCACCTGATTTTCTTCCGATTGGCGGCAAGATCCTGGTTCGCCAGACATCCTCCACCCACGGTCCGGACGGCTATATCACAATTGATCCCAACCTGATAGAAGAGAACCAGGAGCGTCTCAGAAACAAGATTTTCAGTGCCGAAGACAAGCTTACCCTTTATGAGGAGAACCATAGAGAGGGTGCTGACACTCTGCTTATAAGCTATGGCGTCACATCAAGAGCCTCGGAAGATGCCTGTCAAATGCTGGAAAAGATGGGAAAGCCGGTGTCAACACTGACACTTAAAACCCTGTGGCCGGTTCCAAAAAAACTGATCCGTGCAAAAGCGGCACCTTACAAACGAATTGTGGTCATCGAGATGAATCTTGGGCAGTACATAGATAATATAGAACGAATCCTGCCGGAGAAAAGGATCAGTTTTTACGGACAGATGGACGGGGTTCTGATCAAACCCTCCAGGATCATGGAGGTAATTGAAAATGAACAAAAATATGAACTGCATGGACACAGAAGTAAAAATAACAGTGACAACACCAGCAAAAATAATGGTTATGAAATATATGGCGACACTCATGAACAGATCTGCAAAAATGATGATGACAATACCCGTAAATCTCATGGAGGTAATTGATAATGGATAGCTTTCTCAACACAAAACGGCCGCCTGTATTCTGCCCTGGCTGTACCCATGAGCGTATCACAAAAGCACTTGATACAGCACTGGTAAAACTTGGTCTTCCTGCTGACAAAACCGTGATTGTAAGTGATATCGGGTGTTCAGGTCTGTTTGACACTTTTTTTGATGTTCATGCCCTTCACGGTCTTCATGGCAGGGCTCTTACATATGCTGCAGGACTTAAACTCGCCGATCCTGAACTCAACGTGATCGTCACCATGGGTGATGGCGGTCTTGGAATCGGAGGGGCTCATGTCCTTGCCGCGTGCAGAAAAAACCTTGATCTGACCCTTGTTATCCTTAACAACTTCAATTTTGGAATGACAGGAGGCCAGTACTCTGTCACTACCCCGTCTGACGCGGTTGTAAGCTCGGAATTTCTCAATCAGGCTGAAATCCCGATAGATATATGTTCTGTTGCAAAAAGTGCCGGAGCAACCTGGATAAACCGCTGCTCAGGTCATGATTCCGCTCTGTCTGATATAATGTGCCAGGCTATGCGGCACAAGGGATTTTCAGTTGTGGAGACACTCGGGATGTGCACAGGCCGTTATACAAAACGAAACTCTCTGACTCCCAAAGTAATTGATGATATGATTGAAAGATTGCCATCCTACAAGGGAGTTGTTGAACAGAACCAGAGACCTGAGTATGGAGATCAGTACAGAAAACTTGCATCTGAAAGAACTAATTTTCCTGAGCTGTTCAAGGTTGAAAAGATGTTCGATCTTGAAAAGAACTCTGATCTTGAAAAGAACCTTGATCTTGAAAAGAGTTTCAATCTTAAAGACCAGACTGCACTTGAGAATGGCAGGCGGCAGGAGAGTGTGATTCTTGGCAGTGCTGGAATGAGAATTGTGACAGCAGGCGATATGGTCTGTTATGCTGCTATCTCGGCAGGACTCAATGCATCCATGAAAAATGACTACAACATCACGGTGCTTCGCGGCCAGTCTGTAAGTGAACTTATTCTGTCATCTGACAAGATCGGATATGCTGGTATTGAATCACCCACCATTGTAATAGCAATAAGTGACGAGGGGGTTCAACGCCGAAAGGCAATGTTCGCTCAACTTGAGCCTTCAACGTTGCTGCTCAAGGAGAAAAGTGTTGATATCCCCGAGACCCGTGCCAAGGTTGTGGAGGTTGAT
>JADFYT010000038.1 GCA_015232935.1 Desulfamplus sp. | reverse complement strand
CAGGATTGAAATTCCCGAGTAATAATAGGCGTGCTTCATGTCATCCTAAAAGTAGTTTACACTTTTTTTGAAAAAATCCCCTGAAAATGGGGATGTGGATAAAGATGCCTAATAATAAAAATCAAAGATTTATCATCTAACACAAAAATATTTTTTATAAAACAGTCAAGTCACAATAACAAATAAAAAATCACAATTTTCTTTAATGCAAGAATTTTCTTGAATCTTAAATTTTCATCATATATTTTTGGATTAAAAACTATCATTGATTGCGTTTATAATTATATGTCCTATAATACATATTATGTAAACTTTTATTTTTGATTTTTACCACAAATACCAATTACATCCACCCTTCTATTCTCTCTTAAGAATTCCGGTTTTACCATGAGTTTACCATGACAATGCATACGGCAGTGTCAGTTCATTTTCCTGATCAACGACGATCAACAGTTTTCCTGATACGAAAAAACTTGAAAACAGTTGGCCTTGTGTTATATTTTGAATAAATAAAGTCCAAAGATTCATCGGAATATTGTTTGGGATCAAATTTTTTCAAGAGAAAAAATTAAAAAGGCAAACAGGAAAAACATAAACAAGAAAAATCATCAGGAGGTTTTAAAAATGAACTCTTACTCATCTTTTGACAATGCTGCGTCACTTGTCCGTGTCAACTCTTTCATAAGAAGTGTTTACAACTGGATGGCAATTGGACTTGCATTGACAGCTTTTACATCCTATTACGTTGCAAACACCCCTGCCCTGCTCCAGCTTATATTTGGCAACCAGCTTATTTTTTTCGGGTTGATTATTGCTGAACTTGGAATGGTGTTCTATCTGAGTGCCAGAGTCCAAAAAATAAGTGCGTCAGCGGCAACCGGACTTTTTGTGGTCTATTCGGTGCTTAACGGGGCTACGCTTGCATTCATCTTCCTTGTGTATGCGAGTTCTTCAATTGCATCTACCTTTCTTGCATGCGCACTCACTTTTGCTGCTTGCAGTGTTTACGGTATGGTGACAAAACGGGATCTTACCTCAATGGGCGGATTTATGATGATGGGGCTTATTGGAATTATCATTGCGTCTTTGCTTAACGTGTTTTTCAGAAGCCCTGGAATGAGCATGATCATCTCTTATGTTGGCGTTCTGGTTTTTGTAGGGCTGACTGCATATGATACCCAAAAATTAAAAATGATGGCCTTGACCCAGCCCTCTGACATAAATGGTGAAATGGTCAGAAAAGGTGCGATAATGGGTGCTCTTACCCTTTATCTTGATTTCATCAATCTTTTTCTCATGATGCTGCGTATCTTTGGCGGATCAAGAGACTAAGCAAAACGCAATCCAGAAATAGAGGCGATCACATGTTAAATGGTTATATGTCCGTTTAACTGCCTGTGATGTCCATATAATGGATTGATATTGTTGATTTATTTTCTCTAACAAGCAGTGGACAGTGAATGAATGCAGAGTAATAAAAACATGATTATCTCTGGACTTCATTTATCTGTTCCCTGCTTTTTTTCGTTACATGAAAACAATTGAGGCTATCAAAAAATGGGGGCTATCAAATAAATATGGAACTATTTCACGACAAGGAAACCCGGAGTAATGTGGCTGGAAGCAACACTTCTGTAGATCACATTAAAAACAGAACCGCAGAAAAAAATGCATCCCCCCTGTTTTTGCAGTCAACACCAGGAGCTTTGCCATCAATACAAGGAGATTTATCACAGTCAGCATCAGGAGTTGTGCAACCCGCATCAGGAGGATACAATGCAGAGTCAATTGAAGTCCTGAAAGGTCTTGACCCTGTAAAACGCAGACCAGGCATGTACACTGACACCTCCTCTCCTGACCATCTTGCCCATGAGGTGATTGACAACAGCGTGGATGAGGCCATTGCCGGTCATGCAAGCCGGATTGATGTTATTCTCCATGAAGACAACTCGCTTGAAGTTACAGATAATGGACGCGGCATGCCTGTTGACATTCACCCTGAAGAGGGAATTTCAGGCGTTGAACTCATCATGACAAAGCTTCATGCAGGAGCAAAGTTCTCAAGCAAGGATTATAACTTTTCAGGCGGTCTTCATGGTGTCGGAGTCTCGGTTGTAAATGCCCTTTCCACATCTCTTGATGTCAGGATTTGTCGAAGCGGGTTTGTGTACCATATAGGATTTCAAAATGGTTACAAGAATCATGATCTTGAGATTATTGACAAATCTCCATTAAAAAAAACAGGCACCACTCTTCGTTTCTATCCTGACAAGTCCTATTTTGAACGGGAAAAATTCTCAAAAAAATCACTTCAACACGCTCTGAAAGCCAAAGCTGTTCTGTGCCCTGGTTTGCTTGTAACCTTCCTGGACAAGAACACAGGAGAGAGGAATGAGTGGCAATTTGAAAATGGTGTTAGAGATTACCTTGCTGAATCTTTTTCAAAAGTAGAAACAGTTCTTGGAACACCTTTTACCCATGACAAGAAGATGGATGACGGAACAGTTTCATTTGCCGTGGACTGGACAGAGGATAAAAATGACAATCTTTGTGAAAGCTATGTCAACCTGATTCCTACTCAGCAGGGCGGCACCCATGTTAATGGCTTTCGCTCAGGGCTTTTGGAATCCATAAGGGAATTCTGCGGTTTCAGGGATCTGTTGCCAAAAGGAATTTCAATTGCTCCGGAGGATATCTGGCAGAATATCGGTTTTATTCTCTCTGTAAAACTTAACGATGCACAGTTTTCCGGACAGACCAAGGAGAGGTTATCTTCACGTCATTGTGCAGCCATTGTAAGCTCTGTGGTCAGAGATGCTTTCAGTCTGTGGCTGAATCAGAATACTGACAAGGGAGAAAGGCTTGCCCTGCTTGCTCTGGAAAATGCTAAAACCCGTCTTAAAAAAGCAAAAACAGTTACAAGAAAGAGGGTAAACAGCGGCCCTGCCCTGCCCGGAAAATTATCTGACTGCACATCGGCAGATCCTGAAAAGAGCGAGCTTTTTCTTGTTGAAGGAGACTCTGCCGGAGGGTCAGCCAAGCAGGCAAGAGACAGAAGATTTCAGGCCATCATGCCTCTGAGGGGTAAAATTTTAAATACCTGGGAGACAGATCCTGAGCTTATCCTTGCATCAAAAGAGATTCATGACATATCTGTGGCAATGGGTGTGGATCCTAACAGTGATGATATATCAGGTTTGCGATATCATAAAATATGCATTCTTGCCGATGCCGATTCTGACGGTCTTCATATTGCCACTTTGCTGTGTGCCCTGTTTTTAAAACATTTTCCGGCAGTGGTCAAAAAAGGGCATATTTTTGTTGCCATGCCGCCTCTGTATCGCATTGATGCCGGTAAAGAGGTCTTTTACGCTCTTGATGAATCTGAGCGTGACAGTATCATAAAAAAAATCGAGCGAAGAAAAAAGCCCAGCAGAATAAATGTCCAGCGGTTCAAGGGGCTTGGCGAGATGAATCCAGCCCAGCTTCGAGAGACCACAATCGCTCCTGATACCAGACGACTGGTGCAGCTTGTTATTCAGCCAGCTATGGACAACAAAGTGAAAGACAAAAAGCTGAATCCCCTGCCCTGCCCTGCTGAGAATCAAGGAGATAATCAGGAAAATCAAATATTTGCAGATAGAGAAGGCAGTCAGTTTTCTGATAGAGAAGCTGGTCAACTTTCAGATAGATATGATAGTCAGCTTGCAGATAAAGAAGATAGTCAGGATGACAACAATCATGTATTTGAACTCATGGACATGCTTCTTGCCAGAAACAGAGCCTCTGATCGTCGCAGGTGGATTGAAACCAGAGGCAATATCATGGAGATGTAAGACATTTGGATATGGATATTCTGAATTTTGACAGGATTGAAAAATCGGTGCAATCTGTTGAATCAAGCTGACCAGAAGGTCAGCTTGAACAATTGCAAAAACTGCCAATATTCCGGTCAAATTATGGAGATTAAATAATTAATATGGTTCCTCCCTCCTCAGTAGTTGTTGAAGATTTTGAAAAAATGCCCTTTGAAAATTTTGCTGAAAAAGCATATCTGAATTACTCAATGTACGTGATCCTGGATCGTGCCCTGCCCCACATTGGTGACGGACTCAAACCTGTTCAGAGGCGGATTGTGTATGCAATGAGTCAGCTTGGCCTCTCTGCTGCTGCAAAATATAAAAAATCGGCAAGAACCGTGGGTGATGTTCTGGGTAAATTTCACCCGCACGGCGATACTGCCTGTTATGAGGCAATGGTGCTGCTTGCCCAGCCATTTTCATGCAGATATCCTCTTCTGGATGGTCAAGGAAACTGGGGTGCTCAGGATGATCCAAAATCCTTTGCCGCCATGAGATATACCGAATCACGCCTCTCCCGCTACGCTGAACTTCTGCTGGCTGAACTCAATCTTGGTGCCACACAATGGGCTCCAAATTTTGACGGCACCCTGAAGGAGCCTAAACTTCTGCCTGCAAGGCTTCCCAATCTTCTTCTAAACGGCAGTACCGGTATTGCCGTTGGCATGGCAACAGATATTCCCCCTCACAACCTTGTGGAGATCGCAAATGGCTGCATTCATCTTCTGGATCATCCTGACGCTGATCTTGAATCCATTATGGAATTTATCAAAGGGCCGGACTATCCAACATCTGCGGAAATCATCACTCCCAAAAAAGAGATCAAAGATATTTATCAGACAGGCAGCGGCAGGATAAAGATGAGGGCAAAGTATCATGTTGAGGATGGAGATATCGTGGTAACCGCCCTGCCCCACCACGCTTCCGGAGAAAAAATCATTGAGCAGATCGCAGCCCAGATGGAGGCAAAGCGTCTTCCCATGGTTGTGGATCTGCGTGATGAGTCTGACCATGAGGACCCTACCCGTGTGGTAATTGTCCCAAAGTCAGGCAGAGTTGATATCACTGCTTTGATGGATCATCTTTTTGCCACCACAGACCTTGAACGTTCCTATCGGGTTAATATGAACATGATAGGAATCAATGGAAAGCCGGAAGTGAAAAATCTTCTTGCGACACTCAAGGAGTGGATAGCTTTCAGAGTCGATACCCTGACAAAAAGGCTCGAACATCGCATGTTCCAGGTTACAGAAAGACTGCATATACTTGACGGCCTTCTAACTGCCTTTCTCAATATTGATGAAGTTATTGAAATTATAAGAAATCATGACGATCCAAAATCCGAGATGATATCAAGATTCGGTTTAAGTGATCTCCAGGCAGATGCCATACTTGAGATAAAACTTCGCCATCTTGCAAAACTTGAGGAGATTAAAATAAGAGCGGAGCACGATGAGCTTGACAAGGAGCGTATATCAATTGAAAAGACGCTTGCGTCAGAATCCTTGCTCAATGCTCTTGTTAAAAAGGAGATCCGGCAGGACATCAAGACTCATGGAGACGATCGACGCTCTCCAATAAAAGAGCGAAAGGAGTCAGAGGCATTTTCACAGGAAGATGTTATTGCTGTGGAGCCTGTCACCATAATTCTTTCAAGAAATGGATGGATCAGATCTGCCAAAGGTCATGATTTTGATCCGGAAAAAGTCAAGTTTAAATCAGGCGATTCTCTTCTTGAAGCTGCAAGAACCATGAGTAACAGGCAGACTGTATTTTTGGATTCCACAGGCAGAAGCTATTCGATTGCATCACACACATTTCCTTCTGTACGGGGAATGGGAGAGCCTTTGAGCGGCCGCCTTGTCCTTAAACCTGATGTCTCGATAAACTGTATGGTCACAGGTGAGGACAGTGATCTGGTTCTTCTTGCTTCTGATATTGGTTTTGGTTTTGTGACCGAGATATCCAGTCTGTTTGCAAGAGGGAAAAACGGCAAGGCAGTTATTAATCTTGCAGGCAATACGGCTGGTAATTTGCCTGCGGAAAATACGGACACTGATTTACAAGGAACCTTAACAGGAGATGCTGTGCTAATGCCCCCTGTTTATATTGGTTCCGCTGAAACCGACCTTATTATTGCAATAACAACGGCGGGAAGATGTATCATCTTTCCTGTAAGTGAAATGCCAAGAATTGAAAAAGGCAAGGGAAACAAGATAATCGGCATTCCTGCAAGAGAGCTTGCAGCTCCTGACGGAGAGAGGCTTAAGATATTGAAAGTGATGTCATTTAACTCATCAATTGAGATACATGCGGGCAAACACTCTTTAAAGCTTAATCCATCCAACCAGAAGAGCTATCAGTCAAAACGTGGATACAGAGGAAAACGGCTTCCGCGTGGTTATCAGAATGTGACCTGCATTGATATTGTTTGATCCCTTCTTTTGTTTCTATAAAAAGAAACAAAACCTTGACAAAATCTCTCTCTGACTGTAATCAGTCAGCACATCGCCATGCGGCTCAAGTCAGAGCTGTTTGGCATCACAGGACTTTACCGTGAAAACAGATCATGGCGTTTTCATGCCTTAGGGACGGCCAAACTCCGTGAGACATGAAAGAATCCAGTGGGTCATTAAAGTTCACCTCTTTTGAACGAAACAACAAAACAATGTGGATCAAAGGTCGAGCATGATTTTAAAACAATATCCATCCAAGGAAAAATTCAGTGAACTTGCCCTGAAATACAATGTCATCCCTGTGTGTGCGGAAATTCTCGCTGACACTGAAACTCCGGTTTCCATTCTCCAGAAATTCTACACTTCTGACAAGGAGATATTTCTTCTTGAAAGCGTAGAGGGTGGTGAGCACTGGGCAAGGTACAGTTTTATGGGTCTTTCTGCCAAAAGTCATATCAAGGTATTTGCTGACCATATAACCATTGAAGAAAAAGATAAAATTACAAATAAAGACAAGATTATAAAAATTTCTCACCATGGGGATCCTCTCAACATGCTCAAGGAGATCTCATCACAATACATGCCTGCTGACATAAGGGATCTGCCAAGGTTCTGGAGCGGATTTACAGGTTACATGACCTATGAAATGGTCTCCTTTTTTGAAGAGATTCCATCAATGCTTCCAGAAAACAGACCTTACGCACATTTTATAATTCCGGATGCCATGATTATTTTTGACAACATGAACCATACACTTACATGCATGAGTATCTGTTATATTGAAAACCAGGATCCTGTTACCTGCTATGATGAGTCATGCAGCCACCTGGATGGACTTCTGGATAAAATAAGTGTGCCGTATGCACAAAAATCTGCCGTGAATACGAAAGGCATGAATACGGAAACCGTGAACTCCGGTTTCTCTCTTACACCGGAAACTGAACATGACACCTATATCCAGGGAGTAAAAAAGATAAAGGAGCATATTGTTGCCGGTGACATTATTCAGGCTGTCTATTCCCAGCCATTTTCCTCAAAGGCTGAAGTTGACCCTGTAATGCTTTACAGGGCACAAAGATACATCAATCCGTCACCTTACATGTTTTTCATGAATCTTGGAGATTCTGCTATTGCCGGGTCATCACCTGAAACCATGGTACGCTTAGAAAATCGTACTGCGACCTTGCGTCCGATTGCCGGCACAAGGCCAAGAGGCAAAAGCGAGCAGGATGACAGATCGCTTGCAGATGAGCTTCTGAATGATGAAAAAGAGCGTGCCGAGCACCTGATGCTTGTTGATCTTGGCAGAAACGATCTTGGCAGGGTGGCACAGGTTGGCAGTGTCCAGGTGACAGACATGATGTTTGTAGAAAGATATTCTCATGTCATGCATCTTGTATCCAACATCACCTGTGAACTAAAGGATGAGTTTGATGCATGGGATCTTCTTCGTGCGACATTTCCCGCGGGAACTCTTTCCGGAGCACCAAAAATAAGGGCCATGCAGATCATTTCAGACATGGAAAAACGCTCCCGAGGAATCTATGGAGGTGCTGCGGGCTATATCTCTTTTTCAGGCAACATGGATCTTGCCATAACCATAAGGACAGCAACTGTTGAAAATGGCAAAATGACTGTTCAGGCCGGGGCTGGCATTGTTGCAGACTCTGACCCTGAAAAAGAGTATCAAGAATGCGTAAACAAAGCTAAAAGTGTAGAGCGGGCACTAAGACTTGCTCTGAGAAACATTGGCACAGATACAGTGGAATATAAAAATACTCCTTTTCAGAAAAAAGACGGATGTGGATGCGGAGGTGGAGCATGCTGATAGCTGTAATTGATAATTATGACTCTTTTACCTTTAACCTTGTGCATTACATTATGCAGTCCGGTGCAAAGGTTGATGTATTCAGAAATAACAAGACAACCGTTGATTATATTGAAACCCTGCAACCAGATGGCATTGTTATATCTCCTGGCCCGGGACGGCCTGAAGATGCCGGTATATCAGTTGACGTGATCAGGCACTTCTCGGGCAAGGTGCCAATACTTGGAGTATGCCTTGGCCATCAGGCAATAGCACATACCTTTGGCGGAGATATTGTTCAGGCAAAAAGAATAATGCACGGAAAAACATCCATGGTCACAGGAGACGACAAGTTTATCTTCAAGGGGATAAAAAAACCTTTTGCCGCCATGCGATACCACTCTCTGGCAGTCTCTGAAAAGAGCCTGCCTGACTGCCTGACTGTTACAGCAAGGGCAGATGATGGAGAGATCATGGGATTGCGTCACCTTGAGCACTCTACATTCGGAGTACAATTCCACCCCGAGTCCATAATGACCGTTGTAGGAAAGCGGCTCATACGAAATTTTGTGGAAGATGCACAAAAGAGAGAAAAACCTCATATGTGATTTGTTCAAACTCAATCCCTTACCCGTTTTTAGGGAGTCTGATTTAAAAAAATCACCTTATGCCTGTAACCCCCCATGTTTTTTTGAGTTTAAAACACTTGTAAATCTCAAACCATATAATGGTTGTGCTTCCAGCCATGGCACACAACAGCACTTCAAAAAAGTTAATCCTCTCAAACCTGAAAAGATCAAGCAGAAAGGGAACTTCAAGGCTCAAAACCAGAAAGACGAGAGCACCCCCCACGACCCATTTTACAGTTCTGTTTGGTGTAATGAGGATCTGAAATATATTTTTTGTCCATGAACGGTTGGAAAGAATCAGTGCGATATTGGATGCAATCAAGGTTGTGAAGGTAAGTGCCCTCACCTCTTTTTCCCCATAACCTGTATGAAGTCCAACAGCATAGACAAGAACAACAACACACAGGGCAGACAACCCCTGTGTGCAGCTCATTATGATCTTGTCCATCCCGAAGAACGGCTCATCAATCTGCCCTGGAGGTCGTGTCATAATGTTGCTCTCCTCCTCTTCCGCCTCAAAAATTATAGAGCAGGCAGGGTCAATGACAAGCTCTAAAAATACAATATGAACAGGCCAGAGGATCAGGGGAAGATCTTTGAAAAATATGGGCATAAGTGACAAGCCCGCGATTGGAACATGAATTGCAAAAATATACCCCAGAGCTTTTTGAAGATTATCAAATATTCGCCGCCCCATTCTTATTGCCCCTACAATGGAGGAAAAATTGTCGTCCATCAGCACCAGAGATGCGGATTCCCTTGCCACATCCGTGCCCTTTTCCCCCATGGCAATACCGATATCAGCGGCTTTGAGTGCCGGTGCGTCATTAACCCCGTCACCTGTCATGGCAACAACTTCACCGTTTTTTTTAAGCGAGTTTACTATTTTCAGCTTCTGTTCAGGAACAACCCTTGCGAATACATTCACATCCTTGATCCTGTCGCTTAAACTCTCCTGACTCATTGATTGCAGCTCGTCTCCGGTAATGGAAATCTCATTGTGTTTCAATCCTATCTCTTGTGCGATGTTAAGGGCAGTAACCGGATAATCCCCGGTAATCATGATAACCCTGATACCTGCCTGGCTGCACTCCTTCACGGCCTGTTGGACGTTATCTCTTATTGGATCGGACAGCCCTATAAGGCCGACAAATTTAAAGTTAAAATCGTGCTGATCTGCCGGCAGCAGCTTTAAATTCATCATCTCAGAGGTCTCTTTATCTTTGGTGGAGAGATCTCTTGTTATTGCGGAGCTCTCTTTGGCGAAGAGAGTTCCTGCTATTTTGGCGTCCTCTTTAGAGGAAAAATCGTCTGCTATCGAGATACCCTCTTTAGAGGAAAAATCTTTTACTATCGCGGAGTTCTCTTTTATTATGGCTTTTGCCACACCAAGCACCCTTAATCCTGATGCGGCCATCTCTTTAGTGGCTTTTGAATATTTGGATTTGATATTCCCGCCAAGATGACACAAATCAAAAATAGCTTCCGGTGCCCCTTTTGCGGCGATTGTCTTCTCTTTGGTCTCTGAATTTATAAAAACCCTTGACATGGCAAGCATTGATTTTGAAAGTGGGTACTCCTTTACCATCTGCCAGTCTGTGTGGATATGCTCCGTATTTAGAAGATAGTCGGTTTCCATCTCCTTGATAGCCTTTTCCATGGGATCAAAAGGGTTGATCTGGCTTGATAAAACTCCAAACTCTATAATCTCGTGAAATGGTTCTGGAAACCTTCCTGTTTTGACTACATCATGAAATTTTGTTCCATTATACAGCCTTGTAACTGCCATTTTATTCTGTGTAAGAGTCCCTGTTTTATCTGTGCAAAGAACCGTGGCAGAACCCAAGGTCTCAACTGCTGCGGGTTTTCGAGTCAACACATGGCGTTTTGAAATTCGCCAGGCTCCGATTGCCAGAAAAACTGTAAGAACAACCGGAAACTCTTCCGGCAACATGGCCATGGCAAGGGTTATACCGGCTAGAAAACCATTTAACAGATCCCCCCTTGTGACAGTGTAAACAACAACCAGAAGGAGACACATGGAAATTCCTGTTATTGCAAGACGTCTGACCAACAGACCCATCTCTTTTTTCAGGCGTGTCGGCTCCTCTTCAACCTCTTCAAGGGCTTTGCCTATCTTTCCTATTTCAGTCTCTTTACCTGTGGCTGTAGCCCGTAAAACAGCATTGCCCTGAACAATCATTGAACCGGAATAGACAAAAGGCATATCATCTCCTCCGGGCTGAACATTATGCTTATAGCTTTCTTTAATATTATTGTTTTTTATATCATCCCATTCAGATTTTCTCACAGCTACAGATTCCCCGGTCAGAAGAGACTCGTCAGCCATAAGGTTTACAGAGTATAGAACCACAGCATCTGCCGGCACTCTGTCTCCCTCCTGCAAAACAAAAATATCCCCTGTTACAATCTCTCTTCCCGCAATACGTCTCTCCACTCCGTTACGGATAACAAGTGCCCTGGGGCTTGCCATGTCCTTAAGAGCATTCAAGGCATTTTCGGTCTTTTTCTCCTGATAGAATTCAATCCCCATAACTACAAAGACAAAACAGAGCAACAACAAGCCTTCCTGAACATCTCCTATAATCAGATATAATGTTCCGGATGCCACAAGAAGAAGAAACATAGGCTCTTTTGCAACCTCAAAACCTATAGAAAAAATGCTTCGGGGTTTTGAGGAGGGCAATTCGTTGTACCCGTCTATCCTGATTTTTTCCTGTGCATCCTGCTCGGTCAACCCTCTGAATTCTGAAGATTTAAAATCAATTTTCATAATGATTAATCCTTAACAGACAGACTCTAACATATCCCGCCATTAACGCCTAAAACCTGCCCTGTGATATATGATGCCTCGCCTGAACACAAAAAAACAACAGCGGCAGCTACCTCTTCCGGTTTTCCAACCCGTTTTGAAGGTATGGAATTAACAATGTCATCAAGAGCAAGCCCATCAACCATATCTGTTTCAATAAATCCCGGAGCAACGGCATTAACGGTAATATCACGTGACGCAACCTCTTTTGCAAGGGCTTTTGTCGCACCAACAAGACCTGCTTTTGAGGCACAATAGTTCACCTGCCCCGCAACGCCTATCTGTCCGGAAGCTGAAGTAATATTGACAACTCTTCCAGATCTGTTTTTGATCATGTTTTTAACAGCAAGCCTTGTAACATTATAAAAACCTGTCAGGTTGGTGTTTATTACAGATTCCCAGCTGTTTTTTTTCATCATGACCATCAGTTTGTCATCTTTAATACCCGCGTTGTTAACAAGTATATCTATTTTTCCATGTCTCTGGATAATTGTTTTGATGGCATCCTCGCATTGAGCCTGATCAGAAACATCAAAACACAACAACTCTGCCCTGCCCTGCCAGCCTGTCCCGACCTGCCAGTTTCCCTGGTCTTTACCGCAAACAGCCTGAATATCTTCCAGTGTCTTCTTTGCCGCAGCTTCATTGGTTCTGTAGTTTATATAGACATATCGTCCGGTTGCGGCTAACGCCAATGCAACTGCCCTGCCGATCCCTCTTCCTGCACCGGTTACAAGAGCAACCTGATCTGAATATGTTGCCAAATATTCGTTCTTCATAATTTTTGTCCTTAAAATTGATGGTATCATAACATGATCAATCTGATGTTAAAACGCTGCTTTAACAACACCTTTTTAGAACACTTTGATCCAGCATCTGACCCAACTCCCCCTCATTTTCCGGAAAAAATCCAAGGCTTTTTTCCCATACATCACGATCTTCCATGCAGAAATATATAAGAACTTCCGGAGCGTATTCCCTGATACAGGAGACAATCTTCTGATAGAGATCAATCCTCAAGGGCTTGAAATATCTCATCTTGTTATCCAGTCCTGTAATAAATTCTCCATAAGGTATTTTTGAATGGGGAAATCTCTTTTCAATGATCTGTTTGAGCTGCGGCATGAACCTGAATGTACCAAGGCTTATCCAGACAATGCTCTCCGGAAGGATACCGAAACCACCTGAAGAGGGATCAGCAAATATTGATTTAATCACC